>DATJXA010000056.1:0-32419 GCA_035500675.1 Bacteroidota bacterium
CTTTGAACGGGGGCAAATAAATTTCGTGAAGCGCTCGCTCGTCGACGACTGAATTGCTTTTCCTTCTATAAAAATCCGTATTGTTGGCGACAAAGTGCTTCAGCGTGGCAACGGTGCCCGTACTCTGGAGGCCTTTAACGTATTGTTCGATCATTCGTGATCGGAGAAATGGGTCTTCTCCGAAATATTCGAAGTTGCGCCCACACTGAGACTGACGGTACTCGTTCATTCCAGGACCGAGCAATATGCCAATTCCGGCGGCACGACATTCTTCTCCGATCGCTTCCGCATATGCATATGAAAGTTTCGGGTTCCATGACGCGGCAAGACAGAGCGGGCAGGGGAATGCCGTGGATTTATCAAGATGATATCGGGCAACGCTGGTGTCCCCTGGGGTCTCGCGAATATGGACACCTTGCGTTGCGTCGGACATATAGACTTCCCCAAGGTGCAGCCTGGGAATCGGCCTCAAAAAGAAAGATCTATCGCCTCCGACAAAGGCCACTTTCTCATTCAGCGTCATCAGCGTCAGCATTGAATCGGCCATCGCATCGGCTCGCTCGTATGAGAGCGGTTGAAACGGAATGTCTTCTTTGTCGGGCGATTGAGCAAACGCGACGTATAACGAAATTAAGGAAAAGGAAAAAAAAGCGGTAATTTTCTTATTCATGGTGGTTCTCTCTGCAAATGTTATTTCCTTAAGAATGCGGGCTCCGTTTTGTTATGTTGATCCCGATAGGAGGCGATCCGATTTTCTTCCTACAATTCGACCCACGACCCGCTTCTCGAGCTCTCAGATATTCCATCAATGACCTTCATATTTGCCACCCCATCTTCGATCGGAGTGGGCACCGGGGCATTTTCCAGTATAGCGCGGGAGAATGAATCTCCCTGAATTGTATAGTGGTCGTATGGTGCGAAAACAATCTCTTCTACTTTCTCTCTGCTGTGTCGGATCACTTTGGAGGGACGGTCGGGAGCGGGAGTAAAAGGGGTTTCTATTTCAAGGAATCCCTGTGTCCCGAATACTTTAGCGTATTGGTAAGGAGGCAGCTGCGTCGAGCATGAAAAGGTCGAACTTCCTTTCGGAAAATCGAGGATGCCCGATACCAATCGATCGGTCCGCATTTTGGGGTCGTATTCAACCGCCCCGCATACACGCTGCGGCTCGACGTCGAAAAGAAAGCGTGAGAGGGAGATACAATAACAACCGATATCGAGAAGTCCTCCTCCGCCTATGTCCGCCTGGTTCCGGATGTCTTGTGGATTATCGTTGTAGTACGAGAA
Organism: Bacteroidota bacterium; assembly: GCA_035500675.1. Taxonomy (GTDB): domain Bacteria; phylum Bacteroidota; class Ignavibacteria; order UBA10030; family UBA8401; genus JAGVPT01. The sequence continues at coordinate 1,288 of DATJXA010000056.1, forward strand.
CATTGCATGGATATGTCTTACTTCGCCGATCGCGCCGCTATCGACAAGTTTCTTGACCCCGATAGTTTGTGGATGATGGCGGTACATGAACGCTTCCATGAGTTTGAGCTTTGGAAACTTTTGTGCCTCCTCCTGCAAATATTCTGCGTCCCGAGCGTTGATAGCAATCGGTTTTTCGCACAGGACATGCTTTCCCGCTCTTAGGGCTTTGAGCGTCCATTCGACATGAAGATGATTTGGGAGGGAAATATAAATTGCTTGGATATCATCATCTGCCAAGAGTTCTTCGTAAGAGCCGTACGCCTTTGCGATACCCAGCTTTTTCGCCGCTTGCTGAGCGGAAGCCAGCTTCCGGGAAGCGATCGCTGTGATGGACGTATATTGCCCCCGTTGCATCGCGGGAATGACTTTTTCAGTCCCAATTCGTGCCGTGCTGAGAACGCCCCAATTTATTTTTGCCATTCGCATTATCCTTTCAAATTTTTATCACGCAGGTAGTCTTCCGATTGCATGAGCAAGCTCTGCAGCCTTATTCTACACGCTACAGCCTCGATTAAGCTAAAATCTGTCCAGGAGCCGTTGAAGCGGATCTCTAAATTCCGGACTCTTCGTCCTGATTTTGTCCAAATTGAGCTTTTCAATCTTTGAACGCCTCACAGTTGAAGACATCCGGAGAAGCGGCGTAAATTAAATATTTGCTCCGCAGGAATCAATACAGCTTTTCGGCGGTCTTATGGATGATTCGTGCTGACCGAGGGATCATTTGCCCAAGATCATTTTCGTGCCGGTAATGAGGAGTACAACTCCGAAAATTTTTCGGAGAACATCGTTTGAAAGATCCGTAGCGATATTAGCTCCCAACAAGCCACCGATGACAAAACCGATGCAGACGAAGGCCGCGATTTTTAAATCGACGTAACCCGCGGAATAGTATTTCCACGCGGCTAATATGCCGATAGGAGGGACCAGTGTCGCGAGGGTTGTGCCCTGCGCTTGATGCTGCGAAAGGCCGAAGAAAAAAACGAGGGACGGAATAATGATGATGCCCCCACCAACTCCTATCAATCCGCTAAGGACTCCCGCGGCTAGGCCTAACACTATGTAAAGTGAAATTGTCATTGTAGGTTCTTATGATTTGTTTTCTAATTCGTGGTGTGTCAATTTTACTTCGAGCGGTCATCGAGTATGTGTCAGCATCGTCACTCCATCTGGTCCTTTTTTCGCTTACCTCGAATATGTTTCTTAAGGGTAAAGCTTGCCATGCATCTCGAGCATCCGCACAAACTTATTGATTCTGTCCTTCCGGGTCTCCGCCTTTTTTGCCGTTTGTATCCTGAATAAAATGGAGTATCTGTTTTGACTGTTGAGGGTAGCAAAAAAGGCTTTGGCTTTCGGATTTTTGCTGAGGGACTTTTTAAAATCAAGGGGAGGCGATGCCGTTCTGTGTGAATCGTATGCAGCGTCCCATCGTCCGTTCTCTTTAGCGGTCTCAATCGCAACAAGTCCCGGTTTTCTCATTCGGCCGAGTTTGATGAGCTCCAACGCTTTGGCGCGATTGATCTTGGACCAGATGCTTTTTGGTCCGCGCGGGGTAAATCTTTGCAGCCAGGTTTTGTCGTCGAACGTCTTTTTCTGACCATCGATCCATCCATAGCAGAGAGCAGATTCGAGCGCTTCCTGGTATGTGACGGATTGAATGTCCGTCCCTTTTTTCCCAATCCTCACCCAAAGACCGGCCGACGAATCGAAATGCTTCCCAAGCCAGGTTTCCCAAGCCCTCTGATGTGTGAAAAGTTTCACCGGCAGATCTATTTTAGCTTTTTTAGTCATCTGCTTATGAAGCAATATGTTGTCCGAAGATGATCGCCAGTACGGAGGTTTTACGCTGAATGCATCTTCGGCTATTTGAGGCCGAAAAACTCTTTACATTCCTCTTTCAGCTGATCATCGGTCACTACATATTTCAACAGCCAGGGCTTGTCTTTCCCGTTAGTGAGGATTGTCCCAAATTCGACCGAATCTCTCGAAACCGTAAACGATTGATTGGAGCCGAATCGGACACGGATCGTTCGATCCGAGACATACTCGCACGGTAAACCTTTCGCTCTCACAAATGCGGCGATCCTTGTACTGTAATACGAAAAATCACTCAACGCTTCTCCTTCATCGAGCGATAATGAATCCGCCTCCGCTACGGAAGGGCCAAAAATGTAGACCCCTTCTCCGGTAATGATTCGTGTTGAAAGAAATTGAGCCGACGTCTTAAAAGGAATGAGGAAGAAAATTCCGATGAGAAAGATGCTGTGCTTCATTTATGTATCAATGGTCGAGGTCTTTAAGTGAGTTGGCTCCATTCGATATCGCCGATCAATCGAAACTTTGAATCAAGTTGGACTTTCGCTTCCCATGCTTGATAGCCGATGCGTGAAGCCCGGGCAACGACATTTTTCGCTTCCACGGCGGATAACGAAACAGGCTTTTGAGGGAGGACGGCGGTGCAAACACGGATGAGAAGGCCGATTTCGTCGCCCGTCGCTTCGATGTCCTTTGACCCGGGATTCTTCGCGTCGATATTCGTAATGTATCCTCTGCTCGCAAGCGATGATGCGGCGAATTTTTCCCCGATGCGCTCTATGTCGACGTTGCGTTTCGTATCTAACGATCCGTGATGTAAAGATTCATAATCGAACGATGCATGCTATTGAGAGGGGTGTTGCTTTTCTACCAGCGCTTTTATGCTGTCGAGCACAAATTTCCAGTTCTGCTCTGAATGGTTCTTTTCCTCATCGTTGGCATTATTATCCTGAGAGACCGTAAGCGTTACGCCGTTAGGCGTTGGCGTCAATTCCCATTTCACGGTTTTGTAATTTTCCGGAAGGTCGGGAATGCCGCTCATACTGCTCCAATATGTAGACTCCAATATTTTTTCCGGGACGATGCGAAGGATCGTTCCCTTGTCTTCATACGCCGTTCCCTTCCAAACGCCTCTATAGGTGATTGAACTGCCGACTTTCCAATCGGAAGAAACGTCCGTGCCAAAGAGATATTGTTTAATCATCTGAGGGTTCTGCAGCGCGTTCCATACGTCAGCAGCATGAGCCCTCACGAAGATCGATTGTGTAGCAAGAAGTCCTTTGCTCATAAATTCCTCCGTCGATGGTGCAACGATGCCGCTCATGAAAGAGTACGGCATCCGGTTTATTGGACAGCTTTCCTATGTTAACTCTCTGTTCCGTAAATTTCCAGCGGGCTTTTCACATTAAGGTTCGTTTCCATGACATGCGTATATATCATAGTCGTTTCAGGAGAACGATGTCCCAATAATTCTTGTATGATGCGCAAATTAACGCCGGATTCGAGCAAATGAGTTGCAAATGTATGCCGCAAAGTATGAGGGGTCACTCTCTTTCGTATCTTTGCTCTCAATGCTGCGGCTCTCACTATTCGTGAAATTGTCGTTGTGTCGACATGCCATCTTCCTTCGTTTCCGGTGATAGGGTCTTTGAAAAGTTCCCGTGATGGGAAAATAAATTGCCAAATCGCCTCCTTTCCCATGTCCTTATACTTTCTTCCTAACCTGTCCGGAAGATAAGTTTCTCCTTTGCCGTTTTGGAGGTCTTTGGAATGTAACGCAATCACTTTAGAAATATGATCTTTGAGTTTATCCGTTAACGGCGCAGGAAGCAACGTAATCCGGTCTTTGTTGCCTTTTCCACCCACAACATTTATTCTCTTTAAGTTAAAATCTATGTCCTTTATGCGGAGGTTTATTAATTCGTTCACACGTAAGCCTGTTCCGTACAGCATTTCAATGATAAGTCTTTTTGTCCCCGCTTCAGCCTTTATCAACTTATTGACCTCAATTTTGCTCAAAATAACGGGAAGCCTTTTCGACCTGAAAGCCCTCATCGCGTTAATTTTGCCGCTTAAATTGATCCCTAAAACTTCTTTATACAAAAAAAGGATCGCGTTCATCGCAATGTTTTGTGTCGAAGCGGCTACTTTCTGACTGACGGCAAGATAGGTTAAATATTTTTCGATGTCTTTTTCAGTGAGAGTTGAAGGATGCTGCATTTTATGAAATTTGACGTACCTGATGATCCACTTTATATAGTGCTGTTCAGTCTTTAGAGAATATCGTTTTAATCGGAATTTGTTCCGGGCAACGTCGAGAAGCTTGGGAGAGGTTTCCATACTCTGGGGTTAGGACAAAGGGGAATACATCTTGTCCGTTTCGTTACTCCTTGTTCTTCATGCGAGGAAAAGTATCACGCGTTGTAACGCTGTTGTCATTTTTTGAATGCAGTGTCGTCGGTGATGGATTGTCATAATTAATTAGTGGCTCAACTTTTCTCAAGGATTAACGGGTCCTTTTATTTTGGATTTCCTCGAGGAGTGAACATTGAATCAAGGAGGTTTTTGTACTCTCCCAGCGGCATGAGTCCCAGGCGCGCCCTTCTTTCGTCCACCGTGCTTGAATCTCGGATCGGTCTAAAAATTACTTGACCGTCTTTGACGAACGATTGCGAGCCATAAATTTGCGGACGCCCCGCGGCAACTTCGAGCCGGTCAACAAGATAGGCGAGATGTTCGGCAGAAGTTTCGCCTTCATTGTAGGCTTTTTTTAGAAGCTTGAGACAATAGGATTGAAAAGCTGTATCGAGGTCGGCGTGTTGCACAAGCAAGAACGCCGCTTCCTCTCCATCTTTTCCGACGAGCGAGATTCCGGGCCATCCCCTCGGGATGACATAGTGTTTCATCCAAAATATATCAGCAGAGTCTACTTTGTTTAATGCGAGAACATCCTCAAAACCCGGTTGGATCCCTCGCTGGAGTTTATCAATAAAATGCGTTTGTCGGACGTCCTGGTCGGCCTTCAAATGATCGAGGAGCTCAGCCCTTAAGAGAGAGTCTTTCACCGTTTGCGCGAATACAATGGAAGAAATGCAAACAGTCAAACAGAGGATCGTTTTGATCTTCACAGCAGGTCTTTTAAATATGAAAACAAATGTGTTTAGGGCGAGATGCCGTTTTCGTCTCCGATCGGTGTTGAGGATGATGGCGATGATGTTACTGATTACCGATCTCAGGGTTTGGACCTTGCTGAGAAGGTTCCTCAGAGCGGTTGAAAGATTTCCAAATAACCCAGGCTAGATTGGCGTAGACGAAAAGCGCCCCGAGGAGCACAGGAATTGAATCGGAAACAGACGGCTCATCATCGTTGACTTTTGTCACCAACGTGGCTGACAGATGTGAAAAACAATTCGGCATAAGAATATAGGCTCTCATTGCAGTGGTGCTGTGATTGCGAAAAGAATAGTTCAACCCCACGCACCACGCAAATTGATTGCCGTAGTGTGATTCAATAACTCTGTCGAAATCCTGCATCGGAGAGAGTTTATCCCAGATAGGCAGGCCGATTGCTGCCGATCCGAAAAGGAGGATGAATATTATCCGGCTTATTTGTTGATTCATGTGCCTGTTTCTTCAGAGACAATCCATTTGACTAGTCTTGATTCGATTTTAAATAGATGGTTCACCTCCAAGTATTTTATCGAATACTTCCTGAGTTTTCTTTTGTTGGAAGCCAAGGTTTTTATAAAAAGTTTTTGCTTTTTCCCGCACTGAATTTGTTCTCACACGAATTTGCCGGCAGCCGTTCTTGAGAGCCCACGATTCGGCAGCTGCAACAAGTGCAGTTCCGACTCCCGCATTACGCCGTGATTCTTTTACAACCAATCCTCGGATCTCCGCAAAAGAACCGCTCTCTAAAGATTGAATAAGCGAAACGTGGATCCAGCCGACAACTAGATCAAGTTCTGCAACAAACACTGCGTTCCGTCGCTCTAATATAATATTCTCTAATCGGCTTTCCATCTCAGTCGCCGAAGTCGGATAACCAAGCTCTCCGGCAAGTCCCGCTAAAGCTTTCGCATCAGATTTCTTTGCGTTGCGGATTTTCATATTTCCAAGCCCTTGGCCAGCTACGTCTTGGTAACATTGAAGCTTCAGTCGGCGCCGCACCTTTTGCTATTTCTTGGTCCCCTGGATATTCAACAAAGGCGTCAATTTTTGGTCGTACGGTAAAATGATTGTGGAGTTATTCGGACTATTCAATAAATCCTTGAGCTGCGTGATGTAATACCATTGTAGATAGTTCTGCGTTAACCCGTTGCCGATTATTTTCTGGGCATTCGAGATCCCCTGGGCTTCGATCGCTTTTCGCTGGGCCTCCTTCTGCGCGTACTGTATGGTATACTCCATTTGCTGCGCTTCTTGCGAAGCTTTTAACTTAGCTGCAATGGCATCGCTGACCGTTGTGGGTGGTTCAACATTTCGGATCAAGACGTTGTCCAAAATGACCCCTTTGCCCTTCAGCTCTTGGAGCAATATCTCCGTCACCATCTTTGTATAGGCGTCCCGTTGCATCGACATGACGTCGCTGGCGTCAAATTTCGTCGCGGCGTCTACAAGCGCTGTTCTAATTGCCGGCCTTACGATCACTTCCTCGTAATTCATTCCGATATTGCTGTATACGTTGTTCGCTTGCGATGGATCCAAATGATACCATACGCTGACATCGAACTTCAGAATAAGTTGGTCGCGGGAAAGGGTGGAGACTGCATCGTCGCCAGTTCTATTTCCCTCATTGTTGACCGAAGACATCGTATAGTTTTTCGTTTGGATAGACATTTTATAGACGTCGGTGAGAAAAAAAATCGGATGAATTCCGGCCGGAAGAGATTGTGAGCCCACATTGCCGAACGTCACAGGGACTCCTACGTATCCCGGTTCAACGATGGTAAAAGACGTGGAGAGCAAGGACAAGATGGCCAGCCCAAGGCTCGCAAAGCCGATTTTTCTGAATCTCGTCGTATAGGAAGGATCACTCGGCTTAAGAGTCAACAAAGCAATTCCTGCCGCGATGAACAACACTATCAAAAATGATGCTGACATAATTTTCTCCTTTGTTTTTGGGGTTTGCAACCCTTCATACTACATCGGATTTGGAAATCAGGTCCGAGCTACTTCGATGAATTAGTATTGACTATTTCTGTGATTGTGATAGACAGTCCAGCAATTTTATAGTCTGTCCCCATCATACGAAATGGGATTGCGGTGAAAGTAAAAGACTCGTTACATTGAAATTTTTCCCTGCGCGCTTCAACGGATATTGATACCATGAACGATATAGAATTGGTATCGTAAATGCTATAAGCTCATGTAAATTTGTGGACGTTCTTTCTTCCATCCTCCAATGGTTGTTTTGAAACCACTGTCGCGGGCGAACCGGCGAGGGGAGTCATCTTCTTAAAGAACCAATAAACAGAAAAAGCTCCCAACAGGCAAAAAAGACCGCCAATTTGAAGCGAAAATCCCGATGAAGTATGAGATGCTACAAGGCCCATCCAGAAACTGCCGATCGGCAAACCTCCTCCGAAAACAAGAGCCCAAATTCCCATCAATCGCCCGCGCAGGTGGTCGGGGGACTGGGTTTGTATGATGCTGTTTCCGATAGAAAAAAATAGAATGATGCCAAAGCCGGCGAAGAAAAGAAGAAAAGCCGCTCCGATCGGTTGATGCATGAAGCCGAAAAGGATGATGAATGTCCCATAGATGGCGGCTCCAATAAACAGCGTCTTAACGATGACGATCCGAGAGCCCTGAGAGGCGACGAACAACGCCGCGGTGCAAGCGCCCAAACCATTTAAGGCTAAAAGCCAACCGTAACCTTGGGCATCCATATTCAATTGTGTAACGGCGAAAGCGGACAGCTGCGATTGATATGCCCAACCGCCAATTCCCATGATGAAAAGCAGAGTTATCGTTTGGGCAATCGCGGAATTTGTTTTTAAATATTTAAACCCTTCGAGAGTATATTTCAGGTCGGCCTTCACTTTCTTTGGGGAGTAATGTGACGGCGGGAGTTGGATCTTATGGATCGCATAAAGGACCGCCAAATAACTCATGGCATCCAAAAGGAAACACCAAGCGGCTCCGACGGACCCCAGTAATAGACCGCCGATGGCGGGGCCGATAACCCGCGTCGAATTCACCATGGCGCTGTTGAGGGCGATCGCGTTCACCAAATCCTTTTTGCCCACCAGTTCGACCATAAGGGTTTGCCGGGATGGCATCTCGAATGTCGTGGATAAACCCCACAGGACAGAAAAGGTCATGAGGTAGGCGATGTGCACAGGGCCGCGGAACAGCATGATCGCTAGCGTCAACGAAGAGATAAGCGAAAACCAACTTGTGAACGTAAAGATTCGGATCTTGGGAATACGGTCTGCTAAAGAGCCGGAGTACACCGCGAAAAGAAAAATGGGAAGGGAGTTGAGCATAAAAACAATTCCCAGCAAAAATTCCGACTGGGTGACCTGAAAAGCGACCCATCCCAACGCAGCTGTGCGAGTCCACGTGCCGATCAGCGATACGGTTTGGCCCGAATAAAAAAATCTGTAATTGGGGTTGCGTAATGCAGAAAAAGTTTTATGCCAGCCTTTGGAAGGAGGGAGACCCGCATTACTTGCTTCCGATTGACCCAACGTTTCCTGCGCACTCTCTGACCTCAATTGCCCCCCTGTTCTGCGATGAAGTCATCCACGAAGAGGACATCTGCCTGCCGCGGAAAAATCTTTTCAGTGAGAACGCGATGAACTTCTTGATCGGCGTCGAAACACGCGTCTTTGAGGACAATACACTTGAAATCGAGGTCGTATGCTCGTCGTAATGTCGATAAAGTAATGCCGCTCGTCGAAACGCCAAAAAGTACGAGGTTCTCAACGCCGCGTGAACGGAGGATCAAATGAAGTTGATTTTCCGAAAATGCACTGATGCGCTGCTTATAGACAATAAGCTCACCGGGCTGGGCAATAGAATTATGGAATTCAGCCGACGGGGTACCCTTTACAAAAAGATTATTTTGTTTTACCCGCTGGAGTGGTGAGTTCGTATCGGGAAGTTCTGGATACCGTTGAGAAAATCCAAGCCCCACATGGATAATGAGAAATCGCTTCTTCCGGCAAAACTCTACCGCTTTGGATGCTAACGGGATAATTGTGCTAGACCCGGCTGCCATTTCCAAAATTCCATTTTGAAAATCAAGGGTCAATGCTGCTGTTTTTGATGGATCAAGGATCATATATAACCTTTCCGCTTCCCTTAATAATATATTTATTTATCAAGAGTTCAAAATGGAATGGGCGGGGACATTCAAAAAAACTTAAGATGAAGAATAGGGAGTATGATTTTTTTACACTCCCATTATCGGGTCCGACTGAGCGGTCGAAGTCAAGATGGGGAGGCAAATGTTGACTCTCAGGAATTTTCTCAAGCCCAAAGATCTATTATTTAAGCGGATGCAAGATTCCTTTTGGAAAACTTGTCGCAACCTTCCGGTTTGTAGATCCGTTTGGTTGAAGCGGGATATTTTGTCAAAAGCTCCTTCGGTCGAATCGGGCGTTGGACAAGATCCCCGCCGCAATTTGGACATGTCGACCCGAGCTTATGTTCAACACAGTCTTTGCAAAAAGAACATTCGAACGTGCAGATCATCGCTTCCGTAGAGTCTGGCGGCAGATCTTTGTTGCAGCATTCACAATTTGGTCTGAGTTCCAGCATTGCCTAATTGCAGTATGTTTGAATGGATGGAAAATTGTAACTGTCCGGCGAACTGATCACGAAATATATCCTCCGCGCTTGAACGCTTTAATAGATCGCGCAGTTAATTGATCGAGCTCTGTAAATAGAACATTGTCCACCGTGTTAAAGTTGAAGCATGACTTGCCCTGCATGCGAGCTTTGAGTTGTTTCGATATGCCGGCTTGCAGCTTCGGGTTCATATAAATGCCCATCAAATGATAGCTGACATACGATTTTTTCAGATCGACCCAGGCCACGGGAATCATCGGCGCCCTCATTTTATTTTTCCAAACTTTAATCGTGCCGAGCCCGACCGCAGCCTCTAAACAATACGACGAATGCCCGTCTTCTTTCACGGACATCCTACCTTTGTGTTTTTGAAGGATTTCACGTAGCTGAAGAAAAACCGGTTGGAACTCTGTTTTCATTTCTCGCCTTGTAGGTTTTTTATCGATCAAATGGTCTCTTTTTCGAAACATACACTGTTTTGAATTCCGATATACTGTCCATAGTTTGGAATCACTTTATACCCGCTCTTTGTATAAAGGCCAATGGCTTCAGGCTGCCTTTTCCCAGTCTCTAAGACGCATTTTTCGAAGGACAATTCATGCGCCCATGTTTCCAATTCTTTCAAGACAGCTGAAGCAATTCCTTTTCCTCTGAGCGCCGGCAAGGTATACATTCGTTTAATTTCCATGGCAGATGGAGAATAGTGTTTCATTGCTCCGCACGCGGCCGGCACGTCATTTTCATAGGCCACCACGACATGTTTAATTTTGTCGACTTTATTGAACTGGGCGTAGAATGAGTGCTCGCTTCCGTCCCTTTGAGCCAAATCGGCGTCAAGGTGTTTAACAAGTTCAATAAAATCGCGATTGTCTGAGTCGGTTCTAATTATTTTTATCAACCTTTATCACTTATCCGAAATTACCAGCTTAGCGAAGTGGGGGAGATGTTTGAAGCATCAATTCCATTGGGGTTTGCAACGTTGTCATCCCGATAGAGGAACTTGTTTCCATAGTAAAATTAATGATGGACTCTAACATAATAATAATGGGAAATCTCAGTTCCTCGTGCCGTCAGATGCAAGGTGTCGTTGCCGCTAAACAGAATGCATTGATCGTCGGGGTAGTTTTTGTTGCTCCAATGGATCACAAAGACGTCCTTTCGATCGCCGAGGATATTCGTTGTCGAGAGCGTAAAAGGTATTTGAGTCACCAACGTATCGTTCCTGTAGAACTGAGCGACGCCGTTTTCTTGGAAAAGAACTTTCGCCGTATAACCCGATAAGGCCGGAGTATTGATCGATCCGGTCCATGCGCCTTGAGTTTTAACCCATTCCCAATAGCCATAGACGGAAAAGTCATCATGCGATGGACTGAATCTGCAGCCCATTACTACCGTAGAGGACAAAAATACAAGACTCAGTCTGATTGAATTGCGCATGAAGTTCCACAACATCGGGCTTTTTGGCCCATTTTGATCTCGGCTTAAAACATTCTACTCGACCCCTTCTCGTCGTTGCCGCTCATGCCCTCTGATGTTTCGGCGATCAACCTCTCTGACCTTTTAACAATATTGTTTGTCACTCGGACCGAGAGCCACACGATGAAAAGGATCATCGCGAAAAGGAGCAGCCACGATGGATAGAGTCCAAGAATGAACAACAAAGTAACGACAAGAGACTGGAGGACAATATTGATCGCTTGCTGGACAAAAGTATATTTCCATTTCGGATACCGCGGGACCAGCCTGATCCATGTTCCAAAGAGTGAAACGAGGATTGAAACAAAAATGACTTCGAGCATGAAATAGAACATCGTCAGTTTTCCTCCTATAAAACACCTCAGGCAACAGTCCTGAGGTTCAATTAGCCAAAGTTTTGTACTTCTCTGTAATACACGTTTAAATGACAGCCACAGCCATCACATCCGGTCACTATTGTATTGTCTTTGCCGTTCCAGCATTTGTTCATAAATTTCCCCGGGCGACGAGTTAAGTATGTCATGAATATTTTGAAGAAGTTTGCCCGAAGCGTTGCCAGATGCATCCTCTAAAAATTGCCTCACTTCCGGAAACTGCCGCGCTCTGATCGCAAGGGAATATTTAGCGCCATAGCCCGTCAGGATCGCGTCGATCGAATCAGTACGGTCGCAAAGGCTCATCTCTGAAATAAGCCGTTTTAAATAACTTGATTCCCCCGAAGCAAAATAACCGAACCATAGCATGTCGATTGTCACGGGCTTATTTTCCTTCCAGTGAAGGATGGCGTCGTGTTTCCCGCTTAAACGGATCGCTTCTCGAACCAGATCCTTCACGTTTCCAAGACTGTCTGATAAAGAATTGATGGCGCCGATCTTTTCCGGATAACGCTCAAACGCGACTGTAAAAAAAGCCATGATGGGCGATTGCACGTCTTTACTCGTTGGCAGGTTCGGGTCGGCATCGATGCTTTCAATGATGCTGACGAGCAGCAGGTAACTAGGATGCTGATAGAAGCTTGAAAGCTCGGTCATCGTCTTGCCTGCCGACATAAGGTCTTGAGATACCGCAGTCTGACAGAAGAGCGCAAATATGAGGAATCGAATCACGTGAAACTCCTTTCCGGCTGACAGATCCGATGTGGGTTGTAGCGGCGCGCATGACGTCTCTGTGTTATCTTATCGCGGGCCGAATCGTGGACGGCTAGTTCGTCGGCTTGATTAGACAAGATTACGCGCACGGACTTTCTTTGTTGAAGCTTTATTTAATTTTGAGATGTGTTCTTTCAAATTCGGAGGAATTGGCCGGCACGCGCAGTGTTTGGCGTGCGCGATATGCCATTCGATACGCTGTTTCAGTGTTGCCCTTGGAGGCATCGGATGATGTGTGTGCCATGCAGAGTTCATTGTCGTGCAAATTAGTGGCTGTGAAGTTTTGACATAACCATAATGAGAATTATAGCGGCTACAAATATCAAGGAGGCTGGCCGCGCCATATTTAAGGTCCAACCCATCCACGGAATTCTTTTAGGGATGATGACTCGTGGGTCTTCCGGATTAAAATAAAATATTCCCCACTTCCAATGATTCGGATTGCCTTCAAGCTTATCCTTTACCTTCTCTATCGCGACCTTATGAGCAAACTCCATCAAAATTACGATAATTACAATGGCCGTGATAATGAGAAAGGTATAATTCTTTATTGCCATTTCTCTGCCTAAGTATTCGTTTTGTGAGAGCTGCGGGTCGAAGTGAAGAAGAAAAGTCGAGAGGATTCGCCCTAAGAATCCTAAGATAACTAAGGCAAACTTACAAATTTACAGAAGGTAATGCAAGCATTGGGTAATGGTACGTTTGTGTCGTATAGTGATACCATCTTAAGATTCCCGATAGAAACATTCGGGAATGATGCATCTTTTTTCCGTCATGCCCGCGTGTTTTAGGCGGGCATCCAAAACGTACCACTACCAAGCACTGTTACCGACGAAAGGCGAATAGGCGCGCTATTTGTTCGCGAGAGGGACTTCGAGGACCACGTGGTACGTCACGATGGTCAGAGGAATAAGCGATCGCTAATGCCATAAAGGGCAAATTACTCGAGAATTTTTTGAAGGATATCTACATCCAACAATTTCCCAAATTTTCTGCCGACTTGTTTGAGCGTGCCGACGTAGACGAAGCCAAAGCTCTTATTTAAGTGCAAGCTCTCTTCACTTCCTTCCGCTACGCGGGCGATGAGAGTATGAAATTTTAATCTTTGCGCCTCACTGATAATTGCCCCTTTGAGTTTACGTCCAATCCCGTGCCCACGATATTCAGCTTTCACATAAAACGAAGTTTCGGCCGTGCCGTCGTACGCCGCGCGATCTGACCACCGACTCAATGACGCCCATCCGACAACTTTTCCGTCGATGACAGCGACCAGTATTGGATGTCTTTCCCGATGGGATTTGAACCATTCCAGCCGTTCAGTGGGCTTCTTTGGTTCGGTGTCAAAAGTGGCAGTAGTCGATAAGATCGCTTCATTGTAGATTTCCGTGATCGCATCGAGATCTGATATTACAGCATTCCTAATTGAACAATTTCCAGTCATCATGCGCTTGATATGCCACATCAATTTTTTGAAGCTTCTTTTCTCGCGACGACTATCGTCAAAGGGGGAAATGTGTCGAGAAGAAAAGGGCCGTGTTTTCTTACGTCCATTTTCTTGTTCCTAAATTCACGCTCATATTCACCCGTCTTACGAAAATCTGAAATGATCGCTACACCGCCGGGCTTCAGTATCCTGTAAATTTCTTGGCAAGCCGTCTTTCGGCCATCCCGCGAATAAATGTTATGGAGGCAAAGGTTGCTGAGAATAACGTCGAACGTCTCGTTGTGGAACGTCGTTTTTTGGATGTCCTCGTTGAGGACCTCAATTCTCTCGCTCACGTTTTCAACCCCGGCATTATTGCGCACACGCTCCGGGTTATTTTTCAGCAAGTCTTCTTTATTCCAAATATCGATACCAATCGCTTTGCCGGTTGTGATACGTTTCGCCGCTCCAATGAGGAGCAACCCGCCTCCCGTTCCAACATCAAGGATGTTTTCCTTTCCCGTCCAATTGTGGAGACTGAGCATTCGGTCGCGATGCCTAAACTTCCCGACCTTCGAATACAGAAGCATGAGGAATGCTTCAGCCAAAAAAATCGTCCCAACGATTATGGCATTGAGTCTTAGGGAGGCAAAAGGAACAAGAAACGAAAGGATTAAAAGGATAAGCCCGATGACGAAGAGGTTCCTAATGACGTTTGGTGCGTCGACTCCGTAATCGGGCTTGTGCGTCCCGGATCTTTTCATAGAAAGATCACATATTCAAGAGGTCCAGCCGAGTGCCGTGCGGTGATCATGGAATGAAATGTTCTTCCGATTGAAGCATACATGGTGCGCCTTTGCTATTTCATCAATATCATTTTCTTCGTTTGAACAAAATTTCCCGATTGGATTCTGTAGAAATATACCCCGCTTGGGAAATTGCTTGCGTTGAAATTTACTTCATAGTACCCGGGTTGTAATTCTCGATCGATCGCGGTTTGGATTTCTCTGCCGAGAATATCATAGACGACGATCTTTGTGAGCGCTTTGTTCGGCAATGCAAAATCAATTGTGGTTGTCGGGTTGAAGGGGTTGGGGTAATTCTGACTGAGTGAATATTCTTTTGGCATTTCGTTCTCGGTCTTGACATCCGCTACAGATTGAGGAAAGCCTGATATATCGCTCCATGGGCCGGTGCCTATCACATTGCTCGCTTGAACCCGCCAATAGTACTCTTGCCCTTGAAGAAAACCGAATAATTTCGTGACGGTATCGGACATTGAAACTGATTGGTTAATATGAAGCAATGCTGAATCGTTCGATACCTGCAGCGTATATTGATCGGCGTAGGCAGCTTTTTTCCATGTAAATTGGTATCCAGCATAGCCGAATGCCGAGGAATCTTGTACAACGGTGCTTAATTCCGGTTTCGCGGGTAAGGGCCCTGCCGTCGTGATTTGCCAGACCTCGCTCCATGGCCCCGCACCGGAAGCAGCCTTTATTTGGACACGCCAATAGTAGCGTCTGCTTTTTAATAAGCCGGCTATTGTTTTAACCGTATCCGTTGTCGAATCGATCCTGGCATTATTTGCAAATGTGAGGTCGTTAGATAACTGGATGAAGTACTCGTTAGCGTCGCTTGCCTTGTTCCACTTAAAAACAATAGTCGTATCCATTCCGGCTTGCAGGTTTGGGGGAGAGACCAAAGACGTTTTTCCAAAATAGGACGTTCCGTTCGTAATCGTGGGAGTACTCCATGTGATCCACGGAGAAAGGTCGACACTATAAGGAGTGTCGGATATGTTCGTGCTAACGCTATCCTTTCCAAGCAGGAACTTGTCGACAAAGGCTCCAATTTCCGGTACTTGGCTGTCCGGAAGCGCGCAGTGAGAATGTCCGCCGATAATTGAATAACCAAACCTGTCGGATATGCCTAAACCGTCATAAACTGTCTCGCCGGCTTTGCTGCAGACGTAACAAGACGGATTTGACAACCAAGTATAGTCCGGGTTTCCCGTTACGAATAATGCACGCGGTGCGCACAGCGCCATCAACTCGTGATGGTCTTCGGGAAGGCGGGAAACATTATTGCCGGCAAATACTTTCATTGAATCCCTAAACCAATTATAATCTGTGTTATCAATGTCTTCCACCGTCGAAGCCGGGAGGGTATGCGAGTACCGCCACGACGTCGCGCCACCGCCGCCAGACTCTTGCGCAATTGTAAGAGCAACCCGCTCGTCAAGCGCCCCGGCAAAAAGCGCTAACTTGCCGGCATAGGAACAACCGGTAACAGCTATATGATTCAGATCTATGGGGAGAGAATCCTGGACAAGCTCTAATCCATCGATGATGCGGCTGACTCCCCATGCCCATGCACTGTACTGACCTGTATTAGTCGGGTTCAGATTGGGATAAAGCTGATAGTAGGGATTAGCAATTTGTGGGTTACCATATGTTGTGACTTGGTCATGACTGAATGTAATTTCCGCAATATTCCGGCTGCTAAAAATGCTTGAAGGAATACTCCCACTTGGACTATTCATACCGATCACTGCAGGGAAGGGTCCGATTCCGGCCGGAAGAATCACTTGCGACGTCAGCGTAAGCGTTTTGCCGTTCACAGTAACATGCACTGTAAGGATGCCTGCGGAATAACTTGCAGTTATGGTGTCGGGACGGGGAGGCTTCACTCCGATCTCATAATTTTGGACCTGAGCACTGATCTCAGCCCTCCGGTGTTCCCAATCCGAAAAATATGATATGCGCCCCCGGCCATCTGCCCACTCGAAGGGATCGGGTAATGCTTGGATTGTTGGGAGCTCCGTGAAAGAAGGCAAATAGGGGATTGAAAAGCCGGCCCCTGTGTTCTCAACATTGTAGACGAGAGGCAATGGCTGAGAAAATGAAGCGAGGAATGCAAAAGCATTGAACAAAAGTGTTAGAAGGATCATTTTCGTTTTCATGGCGCCCGTCCTTGTTTTTTCCTGCCCTTGTTGCTTCGGATCCAAACTATTTCTGAAAGCAGAGCGAAATGTTTATCACTTACCCAATGATAGTAATTTTAAGAACGTTTTACAATCCAGACAAAGTCAACGATATTTCCAACGCCCGGGTTCCTTACCGATAGACCCGAAAGCACTGGCGGAAGGGGGGTTGGCTCTTGTGAGCATTGAGAGGGTAATTAGAGATACTAATATTTTAAGAAAGTGTTTACATTTCGATTCCATTTCTCCTCCCGATTTTGTGTATTTCTTTGTCTTATCCTTAAAGCTTATAGACGAAGATTGAGCTGCCGGCAAAATAAGCAAACCGAGTGCCATCGGGCGACAAACAGGGGTCTGTTGCTACTCCGATTCCTCCATCCTCAAAGCCCGTATTAAAGTTTAGCACATGAACCCTGGGTATGTAGACATGGTCTCCGCTTTCATCAAGTTGGAAATATGCCAATCGACGGGTAGCCTCATTCCATCTTTGCTGCCCGCTGTTTCCCAAATCTTCAATTGAAGTTCTTTTATAAAGATTAGCATTCGATGAGAAATCTTTGATAAAGTAGACTCCCACCCCACCTGTATTGTGTACTTTCCATATTCCAAATTCAGACGAGAAAAATAAGATAGAGTCATGCATTGCCCATGTCGGAAAGAAAAGCGAAAGGTTACCTGTCCACAGCGAATCGTAATTTGTTATCACAATCCTTTTAACGCTATTTTCATCTAAGTCGTAATAGTAGAGGCTGCTGTCGGGTGATGGCTGTCCATAAATAATTGTTCCGTCGGTGAGAAACCTTGAAGCATTTTTATTCGCAAATGCAATCCACTTCCCATTTGCGCTCCAATTAGGGGTTATCCCGTCGGCAAGATATGTTTCTTGCTTGGTGGTCAAATCCATCCAATAAATTTTCTTATCTCTTTCAAATGTAAGCTTCGTGCCATCGTGAGAGAAGTTCGGTTCAGTACCGATTGTAACAGAATCAATGTGCTTATCAGAAAAATAATAAAGAAAAATTGACGAGTCTCTGACAAATGCCAAACGCTCATTGGTCGGAGACCAATCCGGATAGCCACCGTTTGAAATAAGTTTTCGCGGATTTGCCGTGGTATCGTCTGCCGGCGGGGTTGAAGGGGGGCATGCGGTACAAGGTTTATCGTCTTTACACCCTGAGTAAAGGAAAAACAAAAGGAGCAAAAATATTCGGAGTATTGAACCCATCAGCTTGAACATCTGGTCAGGAGCCGACATCGCCTAGTTCGAAAATAACGGCCGCGTGTTCATGAGGTCGAACGCGCAAGTGGTATTGAATGAGTTGATCTTGAAAAGGGTCAAAACGGGAAGCGTCCGGCACCTCTTCCGTGCGCAATAATTTGTTCAATTTAAATTCATCCCGCCAGCCGCCGTATTCGTTCGTGCGTTTGATATAAATGAGCAAATCTGGCTTGATCTTTATCCGGGCGAGCACATCCTCGACCAGAGCTCCATCAATAATAATCGAGGAGTTCTGATGCAACTTCCGGATCAATTCAGAGAATGACTGAAACTTAAAGTTCTCAAGAGACCTGGGATCATGAGTAAAGAAATCATCGATATAAATGACCGGCAAAGAGAGAATTTCATTAAGATATGCGCCAACCATACTATTGCCCGCGCCCGGAAAACCATCAACCGAAATGATTTTCTTCGGCGACGTGAGGTTGAGCTTGAGGATAAAATTCCGTAATTCTTCGAACTTGCGAACGATTGTCATTCTATTCAATCACTTGATAGATCACGAAATACACGGCGTAACAACCGGATTCATTAGAGCGACCGTCATAATGACTAGCGCGCCCGACGTTGGAATAAATGTTTTTGCTCTAGATGTCATTGTTCCATCAAATGGTTACTCGTACGGCGATCCAATGGACGGATGATTTTATGGTGTTGCTGAATAGATAAACGAAGGCAATAAATGGATCGCGATTAAATCGTCAGATAGCGACACCTGTCCAAAGATCTTAGGCGTTGTTTCTCACTTTGAGAGAACTCGTAACATAGAAATTACTCAAGTTGGTGTTGGTGCGTTACGGTTGGACCGTTTATTTTGGTTTGAACGTCGATGACGCCTGCCGATTCAAGCACATAGTGGAGGGCAATGATAGCGAACGACACCCATTCGGCCCAGAAAAGCGAATACCACTGGAATGCGATCCATCCGAGTATCGCCATGCAAATAACTATAACCAAAACCGCCTTGAACCAAAGGTCCTTTTTCGACGAGAACACAAGGATCACGATTCCGTTTCCGCCGAAGAATGCAACTGCAAACAGAGCATGAACCAGAGTGAAATCGTCACAGTTGAATAAAATCACACCAGCTAGCATTGTGCCGAGAATGGTGTTATAGATATGTTTATTCTTGATAAGACCGTTGACGATGAACAGCATAGACGCCACCGTCAACGGAAAGTAGAAGATCTCATGTTCGCACATACTATAGTATGCGCTAATACTTGGCAGAATTTGACCGTGATCGAACCAGATGAGCAAAGCAGGGATGGAGATACAAAATGTGGCTAAGACTCGTTCGAGTTCGGCAAATCGATTGATCCCTGCCGCAGCCTTGACGATGTTCGCGCCGGCGGTCGCTGCGAATTTGTGCAATTGCATGCTTTTGTCCTCCAATCGAAATATGCAAACGTGCTTTGAAAAAACACAGGATCTTCGACGGATGAATTCTTATCGTGGGCGCAACCGGCGCAGCGATGGAACCCTTTCTGTGCGCGGCAAGTCCCGTCCGATATTAGCTTTTTGATTTACGGGCCGTTCTATCATGGCTATTTTCCGCTGGCTTGAGCGATCCGAGAACAGGTGTGCGATGCTATTTTTTGACGGCGTGAAACACGCCCTGATTTCCGATTCCATCATATTTTAGCCAAGTCCATTGGCCATCCACTCGATCGTTCACTAAGATCCCATTAAGTTGGAGGTTATTGTTCCTCACTTCGGGGTGTAGTTCGATCCAGATCTTTTGACCATCAATGCCGCCAACGAGTTTTCCATTCCCTGTTTGCGGGCCGATCTTCTCAGGGCTTCCGATTGGATCGAAGTGCCATTCACCGGAAATGGATGTGGAATCTGAAACGACAATAGTGAACCATCCTCGAGCCAGCGATGCACCGCTTGAATCGTAGCTTGTGTAGGCATACGCTCCTTTGGGAACAGAGTCAGATGTTGGCCTGCACCCGAAGCAAAAAGTCAACGTCAATAGCAAAAAGAAAGTGAATACACATTTCAAGGTTCTTACTCCTATAATGGAAAGAGTTCACCACTTAACGGACAAGCGCAATCGACGAAAGCTATTAAATCATCTTGGGCGGCAGGATAGACGCCTTCGTAGTGGCCGCGTCGTCGATCGACAGAAGGTTTCTGGTTCAAACGGCCTCACGACTCAATCGCCTCGGGCATGGAATGCAAAAACAATTTCACAACTGCGGCGAAACGGTCGGGCTGGTCGTATTGGATCCCGTGGCCGGCTCCCGAAATTTGTTCAACATGGATTCTCGGGTTAATACGTTGTAGTTGTGCAGCCACATCAAGCGAAACGACGCCGGCATCACCAATTATGAACAGGGTCGGAACGTCGATCGAACGCACTAACTCTCCGTAGTCCGGGTTCGGCGGCGTGAGAACATCGAAAGCATGCATGCTGGTTTGAAGCCGTGCGCGGGCAATGAGGTCGATGGTTTGGGGTAAACGGTCGGGATGTCTTTTGCGCGCATCTGCCACAAGCTCATCCAATGATTTTGTGAGCATCTGCCGATGCAGATCGGCGACATTGCTCTCGAATACTTGACGCTGACGTTCTGGGCTCAAAAAGGTTGGGTCGGCTAACATGAGACTACGGAGTCCCTTAGGTCTGCGGCTTGCGACCACGGCGGCTGTCATACCGCCCATAGAGTGTCCAAGCAGAACCGGAGAAGAAAGTTTCATCGCCTCTATAAGACCAACGACATCGTTTGCATGATCGTCGTACCGGTATCCGCGTTCGGGTATGCTCGACTTGCCATGGCCTCGAGCATCCGGCATGATCACATCATATTCTTTCTCTAAAGCATGTGCCAAGGCAGTCCAGCAAGCCCCATTACCGGTCAACCCGTGCAGCAAAATAAGAGGGGGTTTGCTTCCTCCGGTTCTAATATAGTGCATCTTGATTCCGTTTGTTTCGGAGATTGCTGTGTTCCAGTTCGTCATTTCTTGTTTTCTAAGAACGGGAGATATATAATTGAATTTATAATTGATGTCAATGCAGCAGTGGAAACGCCTGCATACAAATGCCGCCTATGCCGCCGAAGCTAAGCTGCGCCGCCGTCGACAAGCGCGGGTAATCTATGTTCAATTGTATGCTGGCTGATTAACGCATTAGATCGTCGATGGCTGTTTCCATCAACTTGAGCGACTGATCAGGTTGCCTTCGATCATTCCCGTTCAACGGCGGCTTTAATATCGTTCAGGTCTTGCAGCAGGGCCTTCTTCACCATGCCCTTGAACAGGGGCATGGGAATCGATTTTAGTTTTGCAACAATGCCTTGAGCTTTGGAATCATGTGAACTAGTCAGCACAACGGAGTCATTGTTCCCTGATATACTCATGCTCGACAAGAATTCAAATCCGTCGCTTTCTGCCCTGGTTTTGTAGAACTCGTTCTCGACAGCCTCCGTGATCTGCTTTTCCACGGTAGCGGGTTTCCCGAAATACATCCTCGTTTCTCGCCACCTTAGTCCTACGAACCCGTTTTTCGGTTTTTCGAGAACTTCAATCTTTTCGATTCCGCTGATAAGTTGCGAGGCGTTCTCGATGTTGGTCATTACGGCCCAAACGGCCGACTTGGATCCGACGATGTTTATTTGTGCTTCAACGATCATGGTGTTCCTCTTCAGGTTTGAGTGAAGCTCTATTGCGCACCGGCGACTATGGGCTTTTGAGCCTGCGGTAACGCACGTCTGGCGGTCAATGGAGGAGAAATACGTTGATCCGGCAAGAGCCGCAGACATCAAACGGGGTCCGCGCGAAGTACTTTCCGCCCGACTGTAACTATTAATTTAGCGAGTGTGAAATCACTGATAGGTGTTTCCATAGACTTGAGCGACGGCTTAGACTGAAGTTCACAGCCGCCGCCAAGGAGCCCGCTCACTGGCCTTGAGGCGGTTCCCACAACTCGACTTTGTTTCCCTCTGGATCAATGACCCAAGCAAACTTCCCATACTCGGACTCATCAATTTTCTCAAGCACATTGCAGCCTTCTTCTTTCAAGGCCTTGACCAAAACATGGAGGTCCTCCACTCGGTAGTTGACCATGAAGGGAGCTGAACTCGGAGCAAAGTGCTTACTTTCTTGCGGATCGATCAACCAAGCTGTTGTGCCTGCAACTGGCTTACCCATGGCGTCGGTCCAATCGAAGGCAGTACCGCCCCAGGCTTGAACATCGATTCCCAAGTGCCGTTTGTACCAAGCCTGCAGTGCTGGAGCGTCTTTGGCTTTAAAGAAGATGCCGCCGATACCAGTGACTCGTTTCATCTGAACTCCTGTTTGTGTACGTGAGTGGAATGCTTCTTCAGCGATGTAACGGACTTCAGTTCACGCGAGATAACCTGTGTCCGATCATTATTGTTTGTGACGAACGTACAGAATCGTCGAAGGTTATCTCCCTCAGGTTGAGCGATTGGGTAGAACACACACGGGAGAATGTTGTTAAACTATTTTGTTTGCTCCCCCTATGCGATGTCTCAAGGTTGCCAAAGCTCAATTTTGTTGCCCTCAATGTCCATGATGTGAACAAATTTACCGTAACTGTAGGTCTCGATTGTGTCTACAACTATGACGCTATCTTTTTTCAGGTCTTCAACAAGTGATTCTAGGTTTTCTACTCGATAATTGATCATGAAATCTTTTGTAGAAGGATCGAAATATTTTGTGGTCTGGGCAAAGGGTGTCCATTGCGTAAGGCCTTTTTTTGACGTATCAGAGGCTTCTCGCCATTCAAACATCGTCCCATACTGGTCAGTTTTCATTCCTAAATGTTCTTTGTACCAATCTTTCAGTTTCTTGGGGTCTTTGCACTTAAAGAAGATTCCACCAATGCCTGTGACTTTTTTCGATGGTGGCTGGCTGTTGGATTTGCCTGTAATGATCGTATTGAATGCAAAGCCGCAGCCGAATGAAATTGCCAAGGCCAAAATTACAAATGGCTTCTTTTTCATGTTTTTGACGAATAATGTTTGTCGTTGATGTTGTTTAGTTTTTAGATCATTTGCGGTTTACGAAATAAGCTTTTATATGTTATAACCGAATGGAGTAAGATACGCCGGCGAAGCGCCGGAGCGACGATGCCAGTCCGCCAAGGTAGGCTATGTTCATCCGATTGTTGCCTGATGCGTGCGCATTAAGCCGTCGACAGCTATTTCCGTCAGTTTGAGCGACAGGTTAGGGCGCTGACATTAGGCCTACGAACATCTTGGTAAATTTTGGTAGATCAACATCGATCTGTGCATGTACGAGTTGCACATCCGTTGTCGGTTTAAGCTTCTCGATCCAAGTGAGGGTGTGACCGTAATTGGGGCCGCGACTGAGATCTACATCCATATACACGTCTGAGACCTTTGTGATGATACTTGGATCAAGCCAGGCGCAAGCGGCGAGTTCGTCCCATAAGTAGTAGCGCTCATTTGCATACTTAGCGATATACTTTGCCGCAGCACTAGGGGATTGTGAGATCTCGTCGAACATCTTTTGAGTAAACATCGTTTTGATCGAGATGTCAACGGTTGTCACATCAATTCTTGGCCAGTGTGCCCGAAGAACAATGTGGGTTGCTTCCGGATCGAACCAGAAATTGAACTCGTGGCGCGGATTCATCGCAAACTCCGGATCGTCTGTTTGTGGGTTCAGGCTGCCACCCATGATGACGATCCCTCTTGTCAGTTCCGCGAACATAGGGTCAATCGCAATTGCTAGAGCGATATTCGTAAGCGGCCCGGCGGCATAAATTGTAACTTGTTTTGGATGCGCATGAACTTGGCGAATTAGAAAATGTGGTGCATCTTCAGCCATTGGTTGGGTTCGTGGTGATCCTTCACGAAGTGGCGGAATCTCCCAGGGCCCGTGTACTGCGTTCGCTGCGATCACTCCTCCGACCGGCAGCGCGAGGTCCGTCGTTTGCTCACCCCACGCCCCCAACCATGCCGGTTTGCCGAACTGCTGCATGGCGAGGCGGGTCTCCTCTTGCGTACGTACCAAGGGAAACACAGCGCCGGGAACAACCGGCACATCGCTGCGACCAATGAGCTCAAGCATGCGCAACGTGTGCTGCACTTCTTCATCTCGCCATGCGTCTCCCGTTACAATAGTGATTCCGAGCACCTCTACATCATGCGACTGCAATAGGACCATCATAGACATTTGGTTGCTATCTCCAGGCCCGGAACCATCCTGGTCGATAAGCACTAGGCGTCGCTGAGCTTTAACGGACATTGGAATCAAAACGGACAGCACCAGCAGTGAAATCAGTAAAAACTGCCTAATATGCAAAGTCATTTCACCGAAGTTTCTCATTGTTCCTTTTAACATACCGTCTCCCTTTGTATAGTAATATTTTTAAGTTCCGTAGTGGAGCGGAGCTAAACTGCGGTGGCGAAACGCCGCAGCGCTCTGCCAGTCCGCGCGAGACAATTCTGTCCAACAAGTAACTGGTTGTTTTGCGAGTGTTGAATTGTCGAGGGCTATTTCCGTCAGCTTGAGCGACTGGTTAGGGTGCAACTTACCTCAAAAGGATGAGTTTTAGCGTTTCACTAAGTGAACTTGTTTCCAAACGGTAAAAATAGACCCCAGACGGAAGACTGTTCCCGACGAACTTATACTGATGGATACCTGACTCCTGCCACTCATCGACAATGACATCAACTTGCCTTCCTAAATCATCAAAGATTTTGAGGAGAACATGATCTCGGCGCGAAAGAGAGTATTCAATAATGGTTGACGGATTAAATGGATTCGGATAATTCTGGCGCAAAACAAATATGTTTGGCTCGGTCTCATTACCCCGGACAGAAAGAAAAGTTCCATATTCTTTGCCATTGATTTTAGCATAGACTAAACGATCGCTGAGTCCGACCGACGCACCCATTGGATCATCATATACCTCATCGACTATCGATGTAATGCCGATTCCTTGAGTTAAAGTATACCGAATATCTCGAAGCCCATCTAATCCGGCGAGTGTGGTATAATTGCGACATGGCAACTCCAAACTGAAACAGCTCACTGAATCTATTGACGTCATAATGGTTGTTCCAATTGAACGAACCCTACATCCTGCAAAAACGGAAACAGGTTGGGCAAGGAGGCTGTCAATTTCAAATTCGCTTCCTCCGTGTGAAGTATCAAATGCAAATACTTGACAAGTAATGGAATCAATTCGTTGGTATTTTGGGTGAATCTCTCTGTTATCGGAACAATAAATACAGCGATAAGTCTTCCCGTTTTCAAAAGTTGTATCTCCCTTAACCGTCACAGTGTAATAGTGGTAAGGATAAAGACTATTTGGCGGCATTTCAGAAGACTGGTATTGCCAGACATTGCCGATCTGTAATGGATAGTAATTTAAGATTGAGTCTTCTTGCGCTTGGGTTATTGATATCATAGTTCCGCAAACTCCTAAAAGAAGAAATATATTTTTCATGGTAGTCTTTTTTCCCCATATTCTAGTGCGACTGGTGTCGCACCCTAACGGGCCGGAGCTAAGCTGCGGCGGCGAAGCGCCGCAGCGACGGTGTCAGTCCGCGCGAGACAATTCCCGTCCGATAGTGACTGGTTGTTTTGCGCGTGTTGAATCATCGACGGCTATTTCCGTCAGTTTGAGCGACTGGTTAGGCCACATGATTTCGTGTTTGAATCAGGAGGATTACTTCTGTGCCGGCATGTCACTCATGTGGAAGATCCCCCACCCATGGCCGTCCAGATCGACAAAACTGTGCGAATACATGAAGCCTAAATCCTCCGGCTTGTCGTAAGTCGAACCGCCTGCGGCAAGAGCTTTGGCGACGAGACTATCTACCTCATTACGACTCTCACAACTGAGGTTGAGCAAAACTTCGACGGCCTGGTTCGTATCGCAGACGGCTTTGGGTGTGAAGTCACGAAACCTCGCATGCGTAGCCAACATGACAAAAATCGTGTCGGTGACGACGAAGCACGCGCCACTGTCATCGCTCATCTGCGGGTTGAGTGAAAAACCGAGTGCCTTGAAAAAGGCAATTGACTTTGGAAGGTCGGCGACGGGGAGGTTGATGAATACTTGTTTGCTCATGGTTCTGCCCTTTGTTTAAGGTTGTGTTGATATCCGCTCCCGCCTAACGGACCGGAGCTAAGCTGCGGCGGCGAAGCGCCGCAGCGACGGTGCCCGTCCGCGCGAGACAAGTCCTGTCCAACAAGTGACTGGTTGTTTCGCCCGCATTGAAATGTCGACGACTATTCCCATCAGCTTCAGCGACTGGTTAGCCCGCAAACTCCTGTATGCAATTAGATTCATAAGCTAAGAATTAGTATGCCAAACCAAGCTGTAAAAATAAAGCATTATTAGGATTAGAAATATTGAACGTTCTTTTATATCTGAGATCGACCGTCAAGAATTCATAAGAAAGGCTCGCTCCGATAACGAACGAAGTGGGGACACATGTGTTTCTTCCGCCAGGATAAGAATAGGGTGTGTTTTCAGGATCAGGATTATATTCCCCAGGATATTTCAACGTATCAACTAGAGTGCGAGATGTTTCTCTGACCTCCATGTTCTCATCTCCCAACCCAATTGCAGGGCCAGCATATATTGCCATAGCGATGTCATTATTGAAAATTGGCCAACAGAACTCCAACGGTAAATAGATCTCGACAAATTGATTACTAAGTTTCTCATCGAACACACCATCGTATTGAATAGGAGGATAAGGTGTATAATCATTATAGAAAATTGATTGATTATTTCTGTAATAAAGCAACTTTACGTAATTGAGCTCTATTCCCAAGATAACTAGACCCTCCGAGTCCCTATGTAGCGCTATTCCTGTAAACAGGCCAAATATTGATCCGGGTTCTTTCGTGAAACTCCCACTATGAAATGAGAAGTAATCCGCAAATTCAAACCCTGCTTTAATTCCTGTTTTCACTGATACCTGATCCTGAGCAATTATTACAACTGGAAATACTACGAGAGCTAGAATCAATGCAAAAGGTTTACCCACTGACTGCCTTTCAAGTTTGCGGACTAACGGACCGGAGCTAAGCTGCGGCGGCGAAGCGCCGCAGCGACAGAGCCAGTCCGCGCGAGATAATTCTTGTCCAACAAGTAACTGGTTGATTCGCGCGCATTGAATTGTCGACGGCTGTTTCCGTCAGCTTGAGCGACTGGTTAGGGCGCAAGGATGTGATCATTTTGAAAAATACAATTCCTCAATCTCGGCCGCCGTAAGAGCTCGGTCATAAATTCGAATATCATCAATATCGCCGTCGTAAAAAGCGTGAAATGATTGTGGATCATGAGCAGCGTGGGATGCGCCGATTGTAAGATGTTGTCCAGTTCTGCTGGTCGTTGTGCCCAGATTCCCAACATGTTGATAGACCGAGGTATTGGACGATTGCCCATCAACGTAGAGTTTGACCCTTTCCATTTCAGGGAGAGATCCGTCAAAGACGAGCACGAAGTGAAACCATTGGTTTGTTGACATAGGACTTACTAATGCCAGATAATCGCGTTGAGCCGGATCTGAAAAGACAGCAGCATAGACAAAGCCATCTCTATGTGTAACATTCCATTGATAAGGACCCACACTTCCACCTGCATTTTTACCTATGATGAATCCTCCGCCATATTCCACAGTTCCACAGGTTCTTGTTTTTGCCCAACCGGCGATGCTAAATTGTGCGATGGGCGCACAAAAGACGTCATCGAGGATATCGCCACAGTCGATAATACTGCTGTGCCCGTTAAATCTATATGCTCCGCCTTCGTGGCTTAAGCGACCTGAAGTTGGAGTGGCGTGAATGAGGATCGGATCATATCCGTTACCAGTATCATCATATACGTCATCGTTGAAGGTATAATGAGCTATTAATCCGGTCGTCGGTGTCTTTAGCCATTCGAGCAACACTTCAGTTCGGTCATCAGTCAGGCGTGCTAGATAGATAGCCTGATTCAAAGGAAGGGGGTCCTTGTTCGCGATGGAAGCATGATGAGGATATTTTAATGTCAATTGAGCATCTCGAAACTGAATCCATATGCGCTGGGATGTCCTAAGATTCTTTAAGAATATCGTATCCGAACGCCTTGCCAGAAGTAGTTTTTGGTAAGTATCATTTAACTTTTTGTCACTCCTTTCAAACAATGCCAGACCATTCTCGTTGGACTGCGAAAATGAGACTGCAACCATGAGAATGAGGCCGAGTATTTGGAATAGTGTTCTCATAAGCTTTTTGCCTCTTGTGTTAGGTGATCCATTTTCTTGCGCCCTAACGGATGGGAGCTAAGCTGCGGCGGCGAAGCGCCGCAGCGATGGTGCCAGTCCGCGCGAGATAATTCCTGTCCAACAAGCAACTGGTTGTTTCGCGCGTGTTAAATCATCAACGGCTGGTTCCGTCAGCTTGAGCGACTGGTTAGCCGGCACGCAAAATAATTTTGGAAGGCCCCTTGGAGTAAGATAGGTGAGTAGAGCTAAGAGGCGATCGCAAGTGATTTAATTGGAAGCGATGCAGACTCAAGCCGTCGCAGGTCTACAATTTTGCTTGCACGGTCAATATCAATTCCAACAATAGCACCTTTGTCATCAAAATCTATGACAACCCCATTTGCGACTTCTTTGGATTCCACACTCGTCTTTTCCGACAGATCTATATAGAGTGAGTCGGTTTCTGGATAATAGTTGAATTTCATTTTCGTTCCTCCTTAAAATCCCTGTCAGGAAAAGCATTGTGGACAGTTTCTCCATCAGCTAAAGTAACGACTCTCAGATACTTTTGCAACTCGTCAATATAGGCCCAATAGCGAATTCGTCCTTCTGGTTGAATTTCCCTCTTAACTGGCTTTTGGAGAACTTGTTCGATCCATTCAGTCCTTAAATAAGGTCGTTTTACGACCACTTGTTCTCTGAAATAGCGAGTTGTTTTCATCACTTAAATATACGAAAAAGGGGGCATTAAAAAAGGCGTTGAGGTGAGATGTTGACCGTGCCGGCTAACGGATGGCGGCTAAGCTGCGGCGACGTGCAACGTCGCCGTGGTAGCTCGTCCGCGCGAGGCAGGCTACGTCCAACCGATTGCTGTTTGCTTCGCGCGGCTCATTCGCCAACGGCTGTTTCCGTCAGCTTGAGCCGCTTGGTTAGGCACGCCGCTTGCCAGTTTCTTTGTAACAATTCGCTTGGAGCGAAAGACCGTGACAGCAAGTAGGAGAGAATGGACTTTCGCCCTTATGACATTTCCTTGATTCGTCTTTTTATTCAATTTTGGCGCGCCGAAAACTATTGTTCGGGTTGTTTGCAAGCTCGCGCCAAAATTGGAACATGCACCTCAATTTACCTTTTCTCAAAAATTTTTTGTGTACACGCACTTTGACTATCTGTTTCATTGTGGCGGCGAAGCGCCGCAGCGACGGTGCCAGTCCGCGCGAGATAAGTCCCGTCCGATAGTGACCGGTTATTACGCGCGTGTTGAATCATCGACGGCTGTTTCCGTCAGCTTGAGCGACTGGTTAGGTTGCCACGACAAATTGACGTTTTGAATTAGAACGGATTTCCCTTCATTCCAAATCCGAGTCCATAAAAACCAAGAATAGCATTCTCGATTTGTATTGCACAGAACTCAAATGAGACAAAAGAATTCAGGGGTAAATTAAAAGATGCATCTGTTGAAACACTGGGTAGCAAATAATTCGAGACAATATGATTATCTGAAGTATAGATATCATGTAAATATGCATGATAGCTTCCCATGCCTGGACTAATTGTGAAAGCGAAACGCTTCATTGTTATCGTAAAAGGAACCATGAGACCAAAATTGGATGCTTTGGAGTATCTCATGCGATGCTGCCCAAAAAGGACGAAAGCCTGATCGTCATTGCCGGTTGCTTCGGATACCCCTCCAAGAGCGACAACCCCAAGTGATGAGAATGAAGATAAACTATCCGAATATTTGAAATAAAAATTACCCCCGTCTGAGAATACGGTAAATGGGAGCACTTGGGCCCCTAGTTCAAAGTGATGGCCGAGGCCCAAATGGTAATTCGGTGTAACGACAAATGGCCGTTTTGTAAAATCGTTGGTCGTTCGACTTGTAATATAAGATTGAAAATATAACGCCTCTTCATATGAAATAAAGCATTTTGATTCGCCGGGCCGGAGGATTGTGGCGTCTTGAAAATGATTCACACTCAATATAGGATTTGAAGAACAAGAACTGAGAATGATTATTAGAAAAACTGAGCCTGGAAATAGAAAAAACTGCTTTGGATTAATGGCCATTGGATTAGATTTTTTGGCAACCTAACGGACCGGAGCTAAGCTGCGGCGGCGAAGCGCCGCAGCGACAGAGCCAGTCCGCGCGAGACAAGTTCTGTCCGATAGAAACTGGTTGTTACGCGCGTGTTAAATCATCAACGGCTGTTTCCGTCAGCTTGAGCGACTGGTTAGGTGCACAGCGGTCTTGCTTTATCATGCAAATGATATTATATTGATACAAAAAGGAGCTAAAAGAATGCCAACAATCAGACCCATTTCGGATTTGAGAAACAAATCGAATGAAATTTCAAATTTCGTTCATAGTTCCAGCGAACCTATTTTTATCACCAAGAATGGCGAAGGTGATATGGTTGTTATGTCTATTGCTCATTATAGCCAACTGCAGAAAAAACTTGAACTCTATTCTAAACTGGCAGTGGCTGAATCTCAGCGAGTTGCTGGAGATAAAGGGCGGCCGCTTGGTAAGATTATGAAAGACATTAGAAAGCAAATTCGTGCCAAAGCCTAAATATCGAGTTCGCTTATTAACTGCTGCCGAGCAAGATTTTAAAGAGATCATAGACTACATTTTAGCCGACAATGCTACGGCCGCGCTTTCTATTGCCGATAAAATAGAAACCAATTTAGAGTACCTCGAAAACAGTCCGCAATTGGGTCGCATTCCTAATGATGATGAACTACTTCGATTGGGCTATCGTTATTTAATTGTCTTAGATTACTTGATATTTTACAAAATCGAAGGTAGTACAATCTTTGTTTACCGCATCCTGCACGGCGCCCGCAATTACAAAACGTTACTTTGACAATATTTCTTCTGTGCACCTAACGGATGGGAGCTAAGCTGCGGCGGCGAAGCGCCGCAGCGACGGTGCCAATCCGCGCGAGATAATTCCTGTCCAA
>DATJXA010000057.1:0-12782 GCA_035500675.1 Bacteroidota bacterium
GATGTGTACACCGTTCCAGCATTGAGGATGTCGACAAAAGGAAAAAGTCTGTCGATTTGACCGCGGCTTTCATTGCTGTAGCTGTAGCCGACGATCATGTTGTTGGACATGTTGTCGCTTACGATCGAGTTCCATTCTCCCACATACGAATAATCGTTCTCGAGGATCGTGTAGTTCGACCCGGAAAAGTTCAGACCGAACGTCGTGCCTCTTCGATTGCCGAAGCCGAGCGAGTTAGAGTTTGAAACAAGGACCGGGGTTTGCGAATCGAGACGATTGTATCGTACCGAAATTTTATTGCTTTCGTCTAAATTGTAATCGAGTTTGACCAAATAACGCTTCCCCGGAGTTTCAAAGTTATATCCTTGATAGACCCCGGGATTAAAATTGAATTTTGACGTCAGGAATGACGAGAGCGCGTCGAGGTCGCTGGCGAGAACTCTTGTCGTATTTCCGCCAATTGTCTGCGACCCGGAATTGGCTGTAAAATATGTGCCGGGCTGTGTGGTCTTGTCTCCTTCGTAGTTGACGAAGAAGAAAAGTTTGTCCTTCATGATCGGCCCACCGAGACTGAACGTGATCTTGTTATAGTCAAACGTTCCTGGGTTGAACGTGATCGTTCCGGCATCTGTGCCCACATATCCTTGGTTGCGCGTCGCGTATGCGAGCGTTCCGAAAAATGAGTTCGTCCCGCTTTTTGTCACGGTGTTCATTGCCGCCCCCACAAAATTCCCTTGGCGCACGTCGAACGGAGCGATGTTCACTTCAAGCTGTTCGATCGCATCCAACGAGATCGGTGCGACGCCTGTGCGCTCGCCGACCTGCCCCATGAGGCCGAATGAATTGTTGAAATACGCGCCGTCGACCGTCGTGTTGTTGTAGCGGCTGTCCTGTCCGACATAGGAGTCTCCACCGTACGACGTGTTGCCGCGCGATTCGGGCGTCAACCTGATGAAGTCCTGAAATTTACCGGAGATCGTCGGAAGGAGGGAGAAAGTTTGTTTATCGATGTTTGTCGCCGCTCCCGTTCGCGTAGAGTTCAGCACGGCGCTGCGCTGAGCCGTTACGACCTGTTCTGCGGTCTGAATCGCTTCTTCGGAAATTGTGAAATCTACATCAGTGGTCTGAGAAACGATCGTGTAGACGTTCTCGCGTACGACTTTCTTGTATCCAATGACCGACACCGTCACGGTGTACGGCCCGCCAACGCGCACGTTCGGAATGACATAACGACCGTCGGGGCGTGTGTTTGTGCCATACTTCGTTCCGCTGGGCACGTGGACGGCGATAATGTTTGCGCCGGCTATTTTTTCGCCGGTAGAGCTTACAACTTGGCCGCCGATGGCGCCCGTCGTGATCCCTTGCGCGAATGCACAGGAACTGGCGAGAACAAATGCAACAATGGCAGCAACCCAGTATCTGGTAATAATCAGTTTCATTCAATCCTCCTTTAAGTGATACTGCTCAATAATTGATAACGAGCTTTTTACGTACACAATTTTACAAGGCATAGATAAGGGGGAAAAATTTATCATACATCATTCTCAAAAAATAGCTCCACCTTCGGGTTAGTCGCGGCGTTCCATAAAGAGAACTTCGACGCACACTTTTCGGCATGGATTCCTCCCAACGTAATTCTTAATTCGGTAGGTTGTGCAACTTTTACAGCACTGGCAACAAGGAGCTTAGGACAACTTTTTAGGATAAAACTGCTGTGGCGGGTGAAACGAAAGAATACTTGCAGAAAGGTTGTATAGCGAATGAGCAGTTCCATTGCTCGGGATCGCTGGGACAACAGAACGAAGATTATGGTTCATGGAAACTTTTGGGGTGGTAGTGAAATGTAATCCCTCCGCGCAACCCTGCTTCACGATCGAAAAGATGGGGCTAATGTAGAAAGATGGGCTTTAATTGTCAACGAAATTTCTGTTAAAAAAAGAAGAAAAAATTATTACGCCTTGTTTATACAGAGCATCGTACAACAATCTAGATTAATGACTGATGGTTGCCCCGTGCATGGACTCGTCAGTAGTCAAACGAGGTTTTGCATTGGCATGTGGCCGTAATGAAGGTGCACATATTCAGTATTTTCGGGAAGAATCGAGGCGAATCAGAATGACCCGTCATTGGGCCCTCAACGAGCGGGTGCTCGGATGTCAGAACGGCGTTGGAAGTGGAAGAAACAAAAAAGCCCGGCCAGTACTAGCCGGGCAATTGATCCGCACACTCAGCACTCTGAGCCAAACCTGCGGACTCCGAGAAATTACTTCACTTTAACTTCAATGATCTTCTCTTTCGCTTCCTCGGTCTTTGGAAGTGTAATAGTGAGAACGCCGTCTGCGTACTTCGCTTCGATCTCATCGCTCTTAACGGCCCCGGGGAGTGTAAAAGACCGCTCGAACGCACCATAGCTGCGTTCGACACGGTGGTAATTTCCCTCCTTTTTCTCGACCTCGTTCCTTTTTTCGCCGCTAACGGTAACGACGCCGTCGTTCAGCGTGATCTTCACTTCATCCTTCTTGATCCCGGGAAGCTCCGCACGAACGACATAGGAATCATCCGTCTCTTCGAGATCGACAGCAGGGGTCCATTGTCCGCTTAGGAAAGACCCGCCGTCAAAAAGATCTCCGCGGAAGAAATCGCCAAACACCTTATTCATTTCCTGTTGGAGATGGCTGATCATACGCGGAACCGGAAATTCCTGATTCCACAATTCTAACTCCTTTGTTGGATTTCGTTTTATGAGTGACATACTGTTTCTCCTTTCTCTCTTTTTGTCTTCGTGTTGCTTTTAACCGATCTTTATTTCTCTCGGAAGAAATCGCTGCTTCTTTCGCAAGGTGACCTTGAGAACGCCAAGATCGTACAGCGCATCCACCGTGCCGGTATCGACATTCTCCGCGAGTGAAAACTCGCGCCGGTATTCTGCCGGCCGTGAATCGCCCGACAACTGCGATGCGCCTCGCTCGAAAACGTCGGACACTTTTGCCGAGACGGTCAGCGTCGCTTGATTTATTCGCGCTGTAATGCTTTCTTTGTCGGCGCCGGGAATATCGAGACGAACGACATACGAATCCGGCAGTTCCTGGATCTCGACCGCAGGACGGATCACCCAAACAGATTGAGCGCTTTCCGCTGCGACCTCGTTACCGTTGGTTTTTTGGACCTCTTTCGTCATGATAAGTCTCTCCTTTCGCCTTAGCGGATCGTAATTTCTTTAGGCTGTGCGGCCTCAAGCTTCGGAACCGTGATAAACAGAAGACCGTTGCGGTATTCGGCCGAGACTTTCTCGGTATCGACCGCTTCGGGAAGCTGAACGGTTCGCGAGAAAGAGCCGTAACGAATTTCCTGGCGCAGCAGCTCAGAATCTTTTGCTTGCTCGGGAGCTTTACGCTCTCCGCTGATCGTCAGGACGCCGTCGTGAAGCTGAAGCTTGACGTCTTCTTTCGAAACGCCGGGAATTTCAGCAACAAGTTGAATATGATCTTTGTGCTCGACAACGTTGAGGCGTGGAGTTTGATACGCTCGGTCCACGACCGTTAAATGGTCGAACAGCGCAGGGATCGTTCGATCGGTCGGCTCTGTTGACGGGAAAAAATTTTCGAAAAGTGTGGGTTCAAATCGGAACAACATGGTAACCTCCTTAGTTATTGTGTTGAACTTTTTTTGTGCGTGTGCCTTTATAACTTTCAATCATCATGCCAAAAGGGAAATAGTTGAAATTTAAAGGATTTTAGAATTTCCGTGATTCACCCCCCCTAGAGAAACAAGACATGATGACAAAACCTCTGACAAATCAATCGTTTTTGTATGAATGTACGTCAGGCGGGATGACAAAAGTGCTGAGGGGAGTACAAATAAAAACGTCACGCGGGAAAAAGCGTGACGTGTTAGAATCGCTGATCTACAAAATATTTCCGAAACCCCGTGAAGGAAGTTTTAGTGAATTCCTTCCGCTTCGAGAAATCTTTCCGCGTCGATGGCGGCCATGCAGCCGCTTCCCGCTGCCGTGACAGCCTGCCGATAGTACGAATCCGCTACGTCGCCGGCGGCAAAAATTCCGGGGATGTTCGTTTTGGTCGAACCTGGCTGGACCTTCAAGTACTCTTTCGCGTCCATGTCGAGGATTCCTTTGAAGAGCTGCGTATTGGGCTGATGGCCTATCGCCATGAAAAGACCGTCGGCTTTTACCCGGGTGATCCCTCCGGTTTTAACATTTTTGAGCTTAAGACCCGTCACCGTTTTCTTTCCGTCTCGCTGCTCGCCAAGCACTTCGTCGACGACCGAATCCCACACGACTGCAACTTTCGGGTTGTGCAGTACGCGATCCTGCATAATTTTCGACGCGCGGAATTGATCGCGGCGATGAACGATCGTGACCTTCGAAGCGAATTTGGTCAGGAAGTTCGCTTCCTCCATCGCGGTATCTCCCCCACCGACAACATACACTTCCTGATTTTTGAAAAAAAATCCGTCGCACGTCGCGCACGCAGAGACGCCGTATCCCATGTACATCCCTTCCGATGGAATATTGAGAAGTTTCGCCGATGCGCCGGTAGCGACGATAATTGTCTCTCCAAAATATTCCGCGCCATCGACAACGACTTTGAACGGCCTTTTCGAAAAATCGACCGCCGTGACTTCTTTGAACTGCGTATCGGCCCCAAAACGTTGAGCTTGGTCGCGAAAAAGCTCCATCATTTCCGGCCCCATAATTCCTTTTGGAAACCCAGGATAATTCTCTACCTCGGTCGTGATAGTAAGCTGTCCTCCCGGTTGAAGGCCTTCGAACACCAATGGATGCAAATTCGCTCGACCGGTATATACCGCGGCGGTCAAGCCTGCCGGCCCCGAGCCGATGATAATGACTTTGTGTTTGTTGTCTGGCATTTTTATTATCTGTTTTCTATTGAATACGAATTAAAAATTTAAAGTGAAAAATTCAAAATTACAGTGCAAAGTTTCAAGTGAACGGTCTATATCTCGGCAATAATTTTTTATTTTTCACTGTAATTTTATCTTTTGCTCTTTTCCATTTTGAAGTAGCTCCGCATTTCGAACCAGCCCTTCGCGTTTTGTCCTCTTGATCGGGCTTTTGCTGAATTTTTTTGAGAATTCCTCTTGCGTCAAAGATATTAAACCGTCGAGAGACGGTGTAACGTTCCCATCGCGCGGACTGAACTCGGGGTCGTGCGTCACTTGCTGGAATTTATTCCACGGACACACGTCCTGACAAATGTCGCAACCGTAAACCCATCCATCAAATTGCTGGGCTAACGATGCGTCGATCGGGCCTCTGTGTTCGATCGTGAGGTACGAAATGCATTTATTCGAATCGAGAACGTACGGCTCTACGATAGCTTGCGTGGGGCACGCATCAAGACAGGCCGTGCATGTTCCGCAGGCATCTTCTACCGGTGTATCGTATTCAAGCGGAAGAGTGGTAATGATCTCCCCGAGAAATACCCACGAACCGAAATCCTTTGTGATAAGATTCGTGTGTTTTCCCCGCCATCCAAGCCCGGCGCGCTCCGCCCAGACCTTATCCATCACAGGGCCGGTATCGACGTAATACCTTCCCTCCGATTCCGGCGCCATCTGTTTGATGCATTGGAACAGTTTTTGGATTCTCGATGTGATGAGAATATGGTAATCGTCTCCCCAGGCATACCGCGAAATTTTCCCTTCACCGTTCTCCGGATGATGCTGTACGGCGGTATAATAGTTTGCGGCGACAGAGATGACCGACCTGGCTCCGGGCACTATCTTCCGAGGGTCTGCCCGTTTATCTGAATTCTCTTCCATCCATCTCATCGAAGCCTGATAGCCGCGGCTGAGCCATTCTTTCAACCGGCCGGCATCGGTTTCTATCGGCTCAATCTTTGCGATGCCGACCTTGCTGAAGCCGATCTCGAGCGCTTTTTCTTTAATCTGTTGAGTGAGGGTCGCCATTTCTTCGGATGAATATCTCGCCTTCGCGTGTAATGACTTCGTAGGACTTGACTCTCCCGCTTGCGTTGGTTGACACGCCCGTGCGAACGTCGTATGACCAACCGTGCATCGGACATGTCACAACGAATCCGTTCAATTCACCGGTGTGCAGCAAAGAGAAATGTTGGTGAGGGCAGACGTTGCCGATCGCATGGAACGTCCCCCCCACGTTGAAAAGCGCTATCTCTTCACCGCCCATCCTCAAGAACAATCCCTTCCCCTCTTTTACCTGTTCGATTTTTGCAACCCTATGGTCTTGCAATTTTGTAATTTTGGAATTGTCGAATAATTGAACGAAGGAATAACGCAACCTCTACTCAATCCTTAACGTTCGATCTACCGCAAACCCTTTCTCCGTTTCTTTCAACGTTACCGCTTCCGTATCAGGATCGTGTTCAAGAAAAAGGATCCACTCTTCTTTCGCAGCGCGGGGCAGAATTCTCTTTTTTTCTTCCAGCGTCACGAGGGGCCGGACGTCGTAACCCATAATGTATGGGTATGGAATATGTGAAACGGTCGGCACGAGATCGCAGCAAAACAAGAGATGCTTTGAACCGTCCGAAATTAGGGGAAGCTGTTGAGCTGATGTATGACCGTTACAAATGACGGGTTTTATGCCGGGAAACAATTCCCGCTCGCCCTCGATAAAATTCAATACCCCTCGTTCGTTCAGCGCTGCAAAATCGTCCTTCATAAAACTTCCCCGGTCTTTCTCGGTAGGCCGTTCCGCGAGATTCCAATGTTCGCGTTGAACGTGGTATTGCGCCTTGGGGAACGTCGGTACGAGCTTTCCGTTCTCGAGCTTCGTGCTGCCACCGCAATGGTCAAAATGCAAATGGGTGAGAATCACATCGGTGACGTCGGCGGGCGAGATGCGATACTGTCGCAGCGATTTTTCCAGGTCGTTGTGCGAGTTATCGAGACGGTAAATATCTTTCAACTTATCCGGCCATTTCGAGCCATTGCCATCGTCGATGAGAATGATCTTATCATTCCCGATAACAAGGAGACATCGGGCCGCGAGAGTGATGCGGTTGCGGGAATCGGGAGGATTGGTCTTCGACCAAAAAACCCACGGCACTATTCCGAACATTGCACCGCCGTCGAGGGCAAAGCTCCCGGTCTCGATCGCATGGACAGTGTAGTTACCGATCTTCATGACAATTCACAGGAACGGAATGAAACAAAAAAGGTCGGCCATCCCGAAGGCTGAGCCGACCTTGTTGACTATCGACAACTGCTATTTTCTGAAATGCGATGTGGCGGCGGCGAGGTCGGCAAACGCACGCTCCGGATGAATTTCCTTTGCGCGTTGGAATAGCACCTCTTCCGTTTCGACATGGTTCGGGTCGGGGACGCAGCAATCGACCGGACATACGGCCGCGCACTGTTCCTGATCAAAATGTCCTACACATTCGGTGCATTTTTCGGGAACGATGTAATAAAAATCGTTCGACAATGCATCGTGCATTCCGCCCTTGAATTCCCACTGGGCACCTCCTGCGTAAATTGCGGTATTCGGACATTCCGGTTCGCACGCGCCGCAGTTAATGCACTCCTCGGTGATCATTGTGGCCATAAACTTATCTCCTTGTTATCTTGAAATATTCGGATGTACTATTGATTCACAAACTGTATCGTCGGGATGAGCCGCGTGTCGAACGTCGGCGCGTCTTGTCCCTGCTCACGATCGACCACCCATTGAAGACAGCGCGAAGTTTTATCGAGAAAATCTTCCAGCTCGATGCCGAAGTATGCCGGCCGGAAGCGCTGGAGCTTTGTGATGCCTTTCGTCAACTGGCTGCGAGACCCTCGAAAATTACCATTCTCGAGGTGATAAAACCCGACCGCCACATGAATAATTCCCTGGAAGAATGTTCGATCGTTCCCCCTCCATTCCATCCAGATCTCCTCTATCGCATCGTGACAATCGAAAAAATTGCGGGCGTTGAATAACGCAACACCGCGCGCAAACCTTTCTCTTTCAGAGAGTATACTGAATTCCGGCTGTAATTTCAACTGTAAAAATGTTTCCTCATCAAATTGAGGCTTCTGAAGCGTCTCTTGAGAGATTAATGAAGCTGAGAAGCTTTTGCGCCAATCCCTCGCGTTAAAGATATCTGTGTTCGAGAATTTTTCCCGTCTTGTCAAAAACGTACAAAAGTGGCGCGCCCGTCGGAATGTTCAATTCAAGGACCTGTTCTCGCGTCAGCCCGTCGAGATGCATGACGATCGAACGAAGGCTGTTGCCGTGTGCCGCAACGATGATATTCTTCCCTTTAAGGATCTCGGGAAAAATTCTAGACTCCCAGTACGGAAGAGTTCTCGCGGCAGTGTCCTTCAGGCTCTCGCTGATGCCGTCGGGGTTGAGTTCCGTTTTGTCTTTTGGAGGAGGAACATCGTAGCTCCGCCGCCAGATATGCACCTGTTCTTTCCCGTATTTCTTTGCAGTCTCCTCCTTGTTGAGTCCCTGGAGGGCGCCGTAATGGCGTTCGTTCAACGCTTTGTCGAATTCCGTCGGGATGGGAGGATGGCCAGTCGTTTGCATGATGATCGACAACGTTTTTTTTGCGCGCTGCAGGACCGAACAAAACGCTTCATCGAATTTATAGGCTTTAAGTTTTTCGCCGGCATTCCGGGCCTCCTGTTCTCCCTTAGGAGAGAGAGGCACATCGACCCAGCCGGTGAAACGATTTTCGAGGTTCCATTGCGATTCGCCGTGGCGAACAAGAATGAGATTTGGCATGATAGGTTCTATTAGAGTTGTTCTTTCGTGTGGTGATCTTGGAGAAGTGTGACCTTTCCAATGTTTATTTGATGTTGAAATACTTCGCTTCGGGATGATGCACGATGATCGCGTCGGTCGATTGCTCCGGCTCCATCATAAACTCTTCCGATAACTTTACGCCGATCCGTTCGGGTTGAAGCAGATCAAACAGCTTCGTCGAGTCTTCGAGGTTAGGGCATGCCGGATACCCAAAACTGTACCGCGAACCCTGATACCCCTGACTGAAGAGCCTCTTAATGTCGGGAGAATCTTTTCCCGAAATGCCCAGTTCTTCCCGGATCTTCTTGTGCCACAATTCCGCGAGCGCCTCAGCCGATTCGACGCTCAGCCCGTGAAAATAAAGATACTCTTTGTAATTGTTCGATGCAAAAAGCTGTGCAGAATGTTTTGAGGCACAGCTGCCCATGGTAACGAGGTGAAACGCGACAACGTCCATCCGACCCGATTCGACCGATGCAAAATAATCGGACAGGCATAAATTGCGGTCGCCGCGTTGTCTCGGGAAAGTAAACCGCAGCCGTTCGGTCTTCTGGTCTTCTCGGTAGACGATCAGATCGTTCCCATGGGATTGACACGGAAAATATCCATACACAGCTTTCGGGTCGAGCAGTTTCTCCGCCGCGCATTGCTTTTTCAATCGCTCAAGTTCCGGATAAATATTCTCCTCAAGGAACTGCCGATACTCCGCCTCGCTTTTCTTTCCCTTCCGGACTTGCCACTGGCCTTTAATGAGCGCCGCTTCGTTGATGTAAGGAAATATCTCCGTGAGAGGTATCGCATCTATCACCCGCGCCCCCCAAAACGGGGGCTGAGGGATCGGAACGTCCTTTGAAACATTCGACATCCCCTCAACCTCACTCTTAACCTCAACCTTAACCTTAATCTCAACCTCATCATTCTCTTTCAACATCAGTGCAATTTTTGCTTCGGACCCCGTCAGAGTCTCTTCATCGTCTTGGACGACGGCAGCCTCGGCAACCTGCAGGCTCTGCATCTTGTGGACTCCTTCCGCTTTCAACTTCTCCATAAAGCGGAGGCCGTCGAACGCGTCGTTCGCGTATGTCACAAACCCGCGATAGAGCGCCCTCAAATCTTGTTCTACGTAGCGTTTTGTGAGGGCGGCTCCTCCGAGCACGATAGGCGGTTCGAGTCCACGCTCGTTGAGCACCTCAAGATTTTCTTTCATCACGAGCGTCGATTTCACTAGAAGGCCGCTCATGCCGATCGCATCCGCCTTGTAGTCCTCGTATGCGCGCATGATGTTCTCGATCGGCTGCTTGATACCAAGGTTATAGACTTTATAGCCGTTGTTCGTGAGAATGATGTCGACGAGGTTCTTGCCGATGTCGTGAACGTCTCCCTTTACCGTTGCAAGGACCATGGAACCCTTCGTCGTAGCCTCGGCTTTTTCCATGAACTGTTCGAGATAAGAAACGGCGGCTTTCATCACTTCAGCGGACTGAAGGACGAACGGGAGCTGCATTTCGCCGCGGCCGAAAAGATCCCCGACGACCTTCATGCCGTCGAGAAGAATGGTATTGATGATGTCGAGGGCCGAGTACCGTTTGAGAGCTTCGTCGAGGTCGGCCTGAAGGTTTTGCTTGTCCCCTTCAATAATCCGGTTCTTGAGAATCTCTTCGATCGTTGAGCCGAGAGATCTCTTCTCTTTTTTTATATCGGACTTCTTGTCCGCATAATATGCCATCAACTCAGTGAGGGGGTCGTAGACGCACCGGTCGCCCTCCCATTTCCGCTCGTCGAAAACAAGCTGCTTGCACAATTCGCGTCCCCGTTCGTCGATCTTAAAAAGCGGCATGATCTTTTGCGCGTTGACGATGGCCATGTCGAGCCCCGCCTCGATGGCGTAGTGGAGAAACACAGAGTTGAGAACATGGCGGATGTGCGGCGCGAGGCCGAAAGAAATATTGCTCACACCGAGCAGCGTCTTTGCTTCCGGAAATTCTTTTTTAATGAGCCGAATCCCTTCGATCGTCTCGATCCCCGCTTTACGGAATTCCTCGTCGCCGCTTCCCAGCGTGAACGTGAGCGTATCGAAAATAAGGTCGCTCGGCTTCATGCCGAACTTGTGGACCGCGAGGTCGTGCATCCGTTGTGCGACCTTGAGCTTTGCGGC
Organism: Bacteroidota bacterium; assembly: GCA_035500675.1. GTDB lineage: Bacteria > Bacteroidota > Ignavibacteria > UBA10030 > UBA8401 > JAGVPT01. The sequence goes on from DATJXA010000057.1 coordinate 10,914, forward strand.
TGCAGTTTTTGCCATGCCGGTTTCGTCGATCGTCAGAGCGACGACCGCCGCCCCGTATTTTTTGCACATCGGGACCACTTTGTTGATGCGCTCTTCGCCGTCCTCCATGTTGATGGAGTTGATGATGCACTTCCCCGCGAAAAGCTGGAGCGCCTGTTCGATAACGGGCGCTTCGGTCGAATCGATCATGATCGGAAGCGTCACCTGCGTGTTGAACCGAAACGCCGCTTCCTTCATATCGCGGACTTCGTCCCTCCCGACATACGCGACGCAGAGATCGAGGATGTGCGCTCCTTCTTTCGTCTGCTCCTTCGCCATATTGACCATTGAGTCGTAATCTTCGGCCTGGAGCAGTTCTTTGAATTTTTTCGACCCGTTTGCGTTGGTCCGCTCGCCGACGATCACGGGGGGAGGATCGATGTGAAGCGGCGCGCTGGTATAAAGACTCGATGACGAAGGGATAAATTCCACGGACCGTTTTTTTGGCGAGAGACCTCCGACGGCATCGACAAGCTGACGGAGATGCTCGGTCGTCGTTCCGCAACAACCTCCAACAACGCTTACGCCGAGGTCCTTCACAAAATGGCCGAGGTACTTTACAAGCTCTTCGGGAGTGAGATGGTAATGAGCGCGACCGCCGATGTTTTCGGGGAGCCCGGCGTTGGGGATGCAGGAGACCGGCAGCGGAGATGCGCCGCACAGGTAGCGGATATTTTCCGACATTTCTTTGGGCCCCGTCGCACAGTTCATGCCGATGACGTCGATGGCGAACGGCTCGAGCGCGGTGAGGGCTGCGCTGATTTCCGTCCCCATAAGCATCGTGCCCATCGTTTCGATAGTGATCGAGGTGATGACAGGGATTTTGATTTTTTGGGATTGAAAATACTCAAAGATCCCGGCAAGAGCGGATTTTACCTGAAGCAAGTCCTGGCAGGTTTCCACGATGAGAAGGTCGGCGCCGCCTTCGACGAGGCCGGCGGCTTGTTCGTAGTACGATTTGCTCATCTCCTTGAAAGAAATGTGCCCAAGCGAAGGGAGTTTCGTCGTCGGTCCCATCGATCCGGCGACAAAACGAGGATGCGCGGGGGTCGTATATTGGGCGGCGACTTTTTTTGCTAATTGGGCCGCCTTGAAATTCAGCTCATACGCCCGGTCCTGAAGTTGGTATTCCGCAAGCACGATCGCCGAAGCGCCAAACGTGTCCGTCTCAACGACATCGACCCCGACGGAGAGAAAATCGGCGTGCACTTTCTCGATCGCTGCCGGTTTTGAGATAAGGAGATATTCGTTGCAGCCGTTGAACTGCTCTCCGCCGAAATCGTCCGCGGTCAGGTTCTGCGCCTGAATATTTGTCCCCATTGCGCCGTCGAAGACGATGATTTTCTCTAGGAGCTGTTGGGCGAAAGTGTTCATGCGTTGGAGTTTCGGGATCTGGTTTTAGGATATACGTTTTAAGTTTTACGTCTTAAGTATAACGTATCCTGCCGTCTTGGCGCGTCAGAATACCAATCTAACTGTTTTCGATTTTCCTCATAAAGGAGATCAAGGTTCGTTTGATTTCATTTGCGCGGTCTTCGAATGCATTAAATTCCTCAATAGAAATATATTGTAAATCTCTGACGAGGATAAGGAAATATTCAACTTCACTCGCCGAGCCGATTGCATAGGATAAAAAATGAAGAAATTCTTTCTTGGATATTCTTCCGCAACCTTCTGCAATGTTCGCTCCAATTGAGAATGATGCCCTTCGTAATTGACTCGTCAACCCAAAAAGTTCGTCCTTAGGAAATCTCTTAGAAATGAGATAGATATCTAACGTTAGAGCATGCGCTTTTCCCCATACTTTCAACCTCTTAAAATCTTGCATAT
>DATJXA010000058.1:0-40834 GCA_035500675.1 Bacteroidota bacterium
AAAAGATTCGACCGACAAAGGGACAAAATATCAATTGCTGAACCTCGGCGCATCGCTGGCCTATAATTTCGCCGCCTCTCAATTTAAACTTTCAGACCTTGCGCTCACATACAGGACCGACCTTGGACAGTATCTCAGCATCAGCGGCAGCAATAACTATAGATTTTATGAATTCGACCCTGTGCTCAATCAGCGCGTCAACAAGCTTTTGATCGATGCCGGCAGGGGAATTGCTCAGCTGACAAACTTCAATATCAATCTTTCGACATCGCTGCGAGGACAAAAAACGCACCGCGAGACCGAGCCGGAAGATTCATCGGCGAGCGCAGCGTCGCGCTCCGGGCTTCCGTATCAAAGCGGCTTCAGAGGTATTTACGACGAAGAGCCCCCCGACTTCAGCATCCCGTGGAACCTCGGGCTGAGTTTTAGTTTTGCACAGAGCCAGGAGAACCCGGCAGTTAAATCGAGGACGGCGAACCTCAACGCAAACCTCGGCTTTAACCTTACGGAGAATTGGAAATTCACCGCGACCGGCAGTTACGACCTCATCCAGCAACAATTCGCAGCTCCTCGCATCACGATAGACCGCGACCTCCATTGCTGGACGATGAATTTCACGTGGACGCCGCTTGGAGTTCTCGCCGGTTATAGATTCGAGCTGAAAATCAAAGCGCCGCAATTGCAGGATATTAAGTTGACGAAACAAAGCAGCAATTCGGGATACTACTAAAGATCGCATGATTATAAGATTGCAGAGTTAAACTCTTGTAATTTTGTAATCTTACAATTAAAAATTCTAATCTACCTGAATGCCGGAGTCTTTTTCAAAACCTAACCGTCTTGCCAACGAAAAAAGCCCTTACTTGCTTCAGCATGCTTTTAACCCCGTTGACTGGTATCCGTGGGGAGAGGAAGCCTTTGCGAAAGCACGGGGTGAAAATAAACCGATCTTTCTTTCTATCGGCTACTCGACGTGCCATTGGTGCCATGTGATGGAGCATGAATCGTTCGAGAACGAGCAAACGGCAGCGATCATGAATAAACATTTTGTGAACATTAAGGTCGACCGGGAAGAACGGCCCGATGTCGACAAAGTATACATGAGTGCGGTTCAAGTAATGACGGGGAGCGGAGGGTGGCCTCTTTCCATATTTCTCACTCCCGACCTGAAACCTTTTTACGGCGGAACTTATTTCCCTCCGCGCGATGCTTACGGCCGCCCCGGCTTTCCGACAGTGCTCGAACGTATCCACGAAGTCTGGCAAAAAGATCACGACAAGATCGTTGAATCGGGGGATCAGCTCATCGCTCATCTTCAGCGGGATGAGCACGCTCCCGGCGATGACGTCGGAATAGACGCCTCGTTAATGAAGAAAACGTACCATCAGATCGCTTCGCAGTTCGACCCTCAGTATGCAGGCTTCGGTTCCGGCCCTAAATTTCCACGCCCCGTCGTCCTGAATTTTCTTTTCCGCTACTATTCAGTGACGAGGGAAGCCGAAGCTCCTTCGATGAGTCTCAGCACACTGCAGTCAATGGCGAATGGTGGGATGTATGATCAGATAGGAGGCGGCTTCCACCGCTATGCTGTCGACGCTCAATGGAGAGTTCCGCACTTTGAAAAAATGTTATACGACCAGGCCCAGCTCGCTTCGTCGTATCTCGATGCGTACCAGATCACTCATGAACCTTTCTACGCCCGTATCGCGCGGGAAACGCTCGGCTATGTTTTGCGCGACATGACGGACGATCATGGGGGCTTTTATTCTGCGGAAGATGCGGACAGCAAGAGTCCGGAGAATTCTGCGGAGTTATCAGAAGGAGCGTTTTATCTCTGGAGCAAAAAAGAAATTGAAGCCCTTCTCGAACAAGAAGAAGCGAAAATTTTCTGCCGTCACTTCGGAGTGGATGATGCAGGGAATGCTTTATCCGACCCTCAGGGAGAATTTCGCGGCAAGAACATTTTGTTCGTCCCAGTCACGCTAAAGCAGACGGCAGATTTCTTTTCACTGGATGAAGCCCGTGTCGCGAACATCCTTGACGAGGCCAAACGGAAATTATTTGAAAGACGAGCCAGACGGCCAAGGCCTCTTCGGGACGACAAGATCATTACCGCTTGGAACGGTTTAATGATCAGCGCATTTGCACGCGCTGCCCATATTTTAAGCGATTCTCGGTATGGAGAGGCCGCAGTCCGCGCGGCTGCATTTGTAAAGGAATTTCTCTTCGATCCGTCGACGAAAACACTCCGCAGAAGATTTCGGGATGGAGAGGCGAGATTCGATGGGCAGCTCGACGATTATGCGTTTATGATCCAAGGCGCGATCGACCTTTATGAAGCGACCTTTGAATTTTCGTGGCTCAAGTTTGCGATCGACCTTCATGGATCTCAGGTCGCATTGTTTTGGGATTCGTCCGAGGCCGGATTTTTCGATTTTTCCGGAGAAGACAAAACCGTATTGCTCCGAACGAAAGAACGATACGACGGAGCGGAACCTTCGGGCAATTCTATTGCGGCAATGAACCTTGTCCGTCTTTCTCAAATGACCGGCGACAACGCATTGAAAAAAATGGCTGAATCGACGCTTCGGTCTTTCAGTGGGGCTCTCCAGCGTTCCCCGCACACTATGCCCCAAATGGTTGCAGTAATTCAGCGGTACCTCGATACTCCAAAGCAGATCGTCATTGCCGGGAATCGACATTTGCCGGCGGTAGGCCAATTTCTCGAAACGATCGGCGGATATTTCCTGCCGCACACCATTAAATTGTCCGCGGACACTGCTCAAGGTCAGGAATTCCTTGCAGCAAACCTTCAGTTTCTGTCCTCTATGGTTCCGAAAGAAGGACAAGCCACTGTTTACGTGTGTGAGAATTATGCCTGCGACCTTCCCGTCACTGAAACTGGACAATTGCGGTCACTTCTCGAACGGGGCATAATTTCTGTCCGCCAAAAAACAAACGAGGATTCCGAACCTAAATAATCGGATCATTGTTTTCGGTTGTCGCCATCCCTCTTCATGAACAACCTCCTGCCGACTATCTTGACTCCGCTCGCCTATTTCTCTATATTCAGCACGACGATCAAGATAATCGCCGATTCCTGAGTCATCACTCGACGAACCACCCCCATTCACGATGACCCCTTCGATGTCCCAAGACAAACTTCTTTTGTGCGTGGCTCTCTTTCTTTCGGCCGCAGCATTTGGGCAGCCGCAAAATGTCGTGAGCACGTTCGTGTCGGACCCTTCGACGGGCAAAGCCTACCATGCATACGACGAAAGCTTCGCCCTCATTGTTGGGGTGGATCATTATACGCACGCTGAACCGCGAACATCGGCGGTTTCATCTGCAAAGGGTTTCAAAGACCTGTTGATGTCCCGGTACGGTTTTAAAGAAGCGAATATTATTTTCCTTCTCGACGATCAGGCCAGGCTCGACGTCATCCGCGATGCATTGAAAAAAATCCAGCGGCACGGGGGCAATGACCGGCTCATTCTTTTTCTTTCAGGGCGCGGTTATACGGCAAGAGATCGCTCCGGAAACGATTACGGCTTTTTTATTCCGTTCGATGGGAACGTGCAGACTCCCGCGCAAGCTCTTGCGACATGCGTATCCCTCGAGGAAATAAAAAAAGCGATCGGCACAAACAGCGTCAAGCATTCGATCGTGTTACTCGATTTTTCCGTCGGCGGCCTCCCGGTGCTGAAGCAGTATAACGGCATCCCTCCGCCGCGGATGAGGTTTGATGAGATCGTGCAATTTCCGACACAAGAGCTCTTGACGGCTGGAGATCGCATCGAGTCGATGGAAGATGACACCGTCAGCGGCATGAGTGTGTTCACGACGAAACTTATCGAAGCGCTTTCTTCGGGGATCAGCGACGTCAACGGCGACGGAATTATCACTGGGACGGAATTAGCCGCGCGCACTTCAGTGCGAGTGACAGAAGCGACAGGATGGAAGAACCGTCCGCAATTTGGTTTCTTTGACGAAGGCAAGGGAGATTTCCTTTTTGTCCTTCCCGATCCCGCAGACACCTCCCGCGTAACGATCACTGTCAACCCGTCCGGGGCGGCTGTGTTTCTCGATCAGAAGCAACTCGCCTCAACGGCTCTCACGATCCCCGTTCTGTCGCCAAAGCTCGGCATTCATACGCTTCAAGCACAGGAGGAGGGATACAGGCCTTCCCGAGCGGAATTCTTCGTCAACGGACGGGTCTCGATCAAGGCGAGTCTGTCTCTCGAAAAAATTTCGACCAGGAGGCTTCGCGTTGTCATTTCTCAACCCGATGCGCGGATTTTTGTCGACGGAAAATTCATCGGCATGCCGGATCACTCGCTGCTTATCGACCCGATCGCTCCCGGTACGCACTCGGTTACGGCGGAGCTCGACGGGTATTTTCCCGACTCGACAAGCGTGAATGTGCAGGACACCGTCGAGTACATCGCCGATCTTCATCTTTTATCGCGCAACGGATTTCTCACGGTTCATTCAAGCACAGGCGTTGACATTGAGGTCGACGGAGAAAAGGCCGGCACGGAGGAGATCGCCGGAAGAGAGCTTCTTCCCGGTCCGCACTCGATTCGTCTCTCCGGCATAGGGTACGACACGTACGAGCGCGCATTTATCGTTCACGACAGCGAATCGGTAACGATCGACCACCCGATGTCCCGACCGACGTTGGGAGGAGCTCTCCTGCGGTCGATCGTCTTTCCCGGATGGGGGCAATCATACAGCGGCAGGCATGGGATCGTGTATGCCGGATTGTTTATCGTGTCCGTTGCTGGGACGATAGAGCTTCAACAGATGTACACGGACGCGAATTCGAAATTTAGGACAACCCGGAATGCATACAACGCCGCGCAGACCACGGCCGAGCAGGCAGCGATCTTGCCTTTATTGAATAGCCGCCGCACCGCAAAGAATAACCTTAACTACGCGCGGCTCGGAGCGGCCGGTTTCACCGGCACAGTGTATCTCTATAATATCCTCAACGTCTTGTGGAACAATCCTGCCACCCTGATCCGAGAAGAAGAGGAGAATGCCCGCCAGGAAAAGTCGGCGATGAACATCTCGATCCGTCCAGACGGCCCCGGCGCAACGATCGCGTTTTCCTACCAGTTCTAACTCGTCCCTTGTCGGGCAATTCGTTGATTTTGCGCATACGGTGGATTGCGGACTTCCTGTTCCGGTTGGCAGTTGCAAAGAAGCATTGATGACACAATGCGCATGTCGCGACGGTTTTTTCAACGCCTTATTGGCTGCGCGCCGTAAAAATACCGAAAATTTCTTATTGCAAATTCGATTCTAACTTTTTATCTTTATTTGCCCTTGTGGAACGATTCGATAACCAGAAGGGTGAAGCTTTCCGAGACGTATTCTTTCTTCGGCGTCACATCGATACCGACAAACCTCGTTCTCTTGAAGACGACTGAGAAGTCCGAGCAACCCTTGTCGCAAATCTCTCAAAGGAGGATGTATTAATGAAGTTAAAAACCGCCACCGAACATAACGGCGAAATCGTCATCATTGAACCGAAAGGTTCTCTCGTGGGAGGCGAAGAGACCGATGAGTTGCGGAATGCTGTGGGGGAGTCTGTTGAAAAAGGAAACAAAAAACTGGTTGTAGACCTTGGGAAAGTTACGTACATGAATTCGACGGCGATCGGCGCGCTTGTCTCCGCCCATACGTCGTACGCCAATCGCAAAGGGAAAATTATCCTCTGTAATGTCAATAAGAATATCAACAACATTTTTGTTGTGACGAAACTCTCCATGATCTTTCAGGTGGCAGATACCCGCGCGGACGCTATTCTGGCGCTAACGTAAGGTTTCCTACGAGCGTACATTTATACCATTACAACACTATTATTTCTAAGGAGTATCTTCTATGAAACAAGGAACGTTCAACACAATCCTGATAGCGCTCGCTTTTGCGATTGGGTTTGCCATTTTTGAATTCTTGCTTCCTGAATTCATTCAGAAAGGGGGCCCGCTCGTGGTTGCGTTGATCGCACTCTCGATCATGGTTCTCACGTATGTCATTGAAAGAATATTCTCCCTTCGCAAAGCGCAGGGGAAAGCATCACTCCAGAAATTTCTCACGACGCTCGTCAAGCATGTGTCGAGCGGAGAACTCGATGCGGCAATTTCCGCCTGCGACACGCAGCGCGGTTCCCTCGCGAACATTATTAAATCCGGCCTGGAGCGTTTTCGCGAGATCGCCGGCGACAAAGGCATGGACGGCAAGGACAAGATGTCGGAAGTCCAGCGCGTCATCGAAGAGGCGACGATGCTGGAAATGCCGATCCTCGAAAAGAACCTCATCGCCCTTTCGACGATCGCATCCATCGCTACAATGGTGGGACTGCTCGGGACGGTTATCGGTATGATCCGTGCATTTGCGGCTCTGGCGCACGCCGGTTCTGCGGATGCAGTGCAGCTCTCCCAAGGTATCTCCGAGGCGTTGATCAACACCGCCGGCGGAATTTCGATAGCGATCGCGTCGATCGTCAGCTACAATTTCTTCACGACGAAAATCGACGGGATGACGTACATGATCGACGAAGCAAGCTACGACGTGCTTCAAAACCTGAAATCGAAACTGTGACATAGGATTAGGATAGGACTATCATGCCGAAAATTCATGGAAAACGCGTTGGCTTCAAGCTCGATATGACGCCGATGGTTGATGTCGGATTCCTTCTCTTGACCTTTTTCATGCTCACGACGCAATTCAAACCTTCGGAAGACCTCCAGATCACGCTTCCCTCTTCGCACTCCTTTTTTAAAGTCCCCAGCGCCGATGTCATCACCTTGACGATAGGGAAAGAGGGACAGATCGTGCTCGGCGTTGATTCCGAAATACTCCGGGAAGCTCTTTTCGGACAGGGCGCTCGACTGAAGGCCGGCGTGTCTGTTCAAATGAGCGAGCTCCCAAATCTCCTTATTCAAGCGCGCGAAAAAAATCCGCGGCTAAAGACCCTCATTCGGGCCGATAAGGATGTCGACTACGGAGTGATTGAAGATGTGATGAATATTCTGCAAAAAGTGAATATCACACGCTTTAATCTTGCGACTGAAGAGGTCAAAGGCAGTGCGCCCGGTCTATGACCGGCGGGGATGAACATCCTCCGACAAAATTTTGTTATAGAGTTAGAGCAGCATTAAAATGTAAGGAACACTGCAATGGCAGAAGTTGAAGTAAAACAATCGCGCGGCAAACAAAAACATTCAAAAAAGAAGAGGCGTCGGATCGGCGTTCGCATCGACATGACTCCGATGGTCGACATCGCCTTTTTGTTGTTGACATTTTTCATGTTAACGACGACGATGAACAAGCCCCTTGCCATGGAGATCAATCTGCCCCCGGGCGAAGCGAAGGTCGACGTTCCTGCGTCGAACCTCCTCACACTGCGCGTCGCCGAAAACGGAGACGTCTTCTGGAATATTGGGACCGATAAACCCGAGAAAGTTGCCGGACCGGATTTGATGAAACTCTTGAAAGAAAAGAACAGTGCGAACCCGAAGCTCATCACGCTTATCAAGGTCGACCGTAAAGGCAAATATGCGATGATGGTGAACATTATGGACCAATTGAATGTCGCCGACATCACGCGTTTCAGCCTTGCGCCGTTCGACGACAAGGATAAACAGCTCATCGAGAAAATATAACGGCCGTGACCTGCGAACAGGGTTCGCTTGAAGAGCACAAGGAAGGAGAAATAATGTATGTCAGCACCAGCACCAGTCGACAACGTTAAATATGGTGCGTATGAGTTACGCGGATTGTACCAGAAATATGCCATCCGCGCGTTGGTTCTTGCCGCGGTCATTCATTTCGTCCTCATCGGCGCGTATTACGGCGCCGAGTATCTGACGACTGACAGCGAACCGGTCTACACGGTACGCATCCTGAAGTACAGCGACCTCGGTCCGCCCCCGTCGATCACGAATTCGCAGGCGGCTCCCGCAATTTCAGTTTCAGCCGCCGCGGCAAAGCCGACGGTGGGAACGCCCGTCGCGGTGCCCGACGCCGAGATCAGTCCCGAAGCAACTATCGCTTCTCAGACCGAGCTCCAGCAGATCGGACCCGTCAGCGATGTGAACGGCAACGGCTCTGGCAATGTTGCGGTCCAGACCGATGTGAAGATCGAGGATGACGGACCGCCGCCCGATTTCGTACCGGTCGAGAAGCAACCCGTACCGATCAAGAACCCGCCCCCGATCTATCCTGAGATCGCGCGGAGAGCAGGCGTTGAGGGAACCGTATGGGTTAAGATCTGGGTCGATAAGGAAGGCAAAGCGAAGAAGGCGCAGATTTTGAAATCGGATGCCGAGCTGTTCAACCAAGCCGCCATCGATGCCGCTATGCAATGGGTGTTTACGCCTGCGGTCATGAATAACGGACCAGTCGCGGTGTGGGTTTCCATTCCGTTCAAATTCAAGCTGAATCAGGCTCGGTAACCCTTCATGGATCCTCATAGGCCTTTGGTCTACGTCGGCTATGCGTTGTCCGGATTTCTATTTATCGGCGGGCTCATCATTGCAACGGGGATGTTCATGCCGCCGACGATGCCCCAGAAGTTCAGGATCATGTTCGGCGTGGTGATGCTGTTGTACGGTGTCTATCGGTTCGTCAACATCCGGATTAAACAGCAGCAGAGAGATGAAGATCGTTACCTCTCATAGCGTCATACCCTTTCTTTTCCTGATTCTTACTTCCTCATTGATAGGATGTCAAGACAACACCGGTGAGCTTCCGACGCGGGGCACGCTCGTCATGATATCGCCGGAGGATATCTATCCGGTCATCGATAAAGAGGTGAAGGCGTTTGATTCGTTGTATCAGGACGCTCACATTACGCATCTCGAGTCGACAACGCGGGACGCGATCGTCCAGTTGCTCAACGACAGCGTTAAGGTCGTGACGAGCGAAAGGTCGTTTACGGACGACGAGAAGGCGGTCATCGCAAAATATAAACTGCAGGTGGATACGTTCCGCGTCGCGTATGACGCGGCGCTCGTGATCGTGAACGAAAAAAATCCGATGACCCAGGTCACCGTGGCCGAGCTTCGCGACATCATGCTCGGCGTGGCGACGACTTGGCGGAAGCTCGGAGAGCCGAAGGTCGGGGGACCGATTGTTGTCGCCTTGGGGGGACCGAATACGGGCATGTATGGATACGTGTTGCAGCGCGTCACCGAAGGCAAACCGTTTGCCGACGTCATTCACACATGTCCGACATCGTTAGATGTCCCGGCCTATGTTGCGGCTCACGTCAATGCCATCGGCTTTGCGAGCCAGAGCTGGGTACGTGAAGCTCCGGCGGGGACGCGAATCCTGGCGATTGGCGACCCCGCGTACAGGAGAGACTCGACATCGACGACGTTGGAATATTTTTGGCCGTATCAGGCGCATGTCTATCGCGGTTATTATCCCTTACGCAGAACGCTCTATATTTTTTCCAAGGATGTGGGGAACGGCGTCGGCGTCGGATTTACGGCGTTCGTCAGCGGGGGAGCGGGGCAAAAGATCTTTCTCGACAATGGACTCGTTCCAGGAACAATGAAAGTTACTCTCGTTCAATCTCAATCCCAGTAATCAAGGTATCTTCCAATGCACTTTCTTTGCAAACGCTTCATCGTCTTTCTTGCCGTCGCGTTATTTGCCGGGAACCTGTATGCTCAGGACCCGCTGTCGCTCGGGAAAGACGCGCTGAAACAAAAATCCTACGACGCCGCCATCCGATATTTCCAAACGGTCCTCAAAGAATCTCCACGGAATGTGGAAGCGAATTATCTGCTCGGAGAATCGTACCGGCAGAAAGGGGTCTTGGATTCAGCGGAGACGTTCCTTTTCCGCGCCGTCGACCTCGACGACGAAAATATTCCAGCGATGGCCTCGCTTGGCGCTCTCTATATTAAAACGTCCCAATGGGACAAGGCCGCAAAGCTGTACGCTGCCGCGTCAAAGGTGGGCAAAAATAGTACGGATGTGGCAATGGCGTACGGCAACGCCTATCTTGCCATCGATTCGCTCGATAAGGCAATTGTCTATTTTTCCAGGGCGAAGGAAATTAACGAAAACCTCCCGGGTGTGTATACCGGTTTAGCCGAGGCGTACGGGAGACAGAACATCGGCGTGTTGGCGATCATGAATTATCAAAAAGCAGTCGAACTCGACTCGTTGTCGCCGGACACCCACTATAAGCTCGGCAAAGCGTACTACAAAAGCCGCCAATACAACGAGTGCGTGCGCGAGTTCGAGAAAGCTGCAGCCCTTGACCCCACGAACGATAAATACGTTTTTGAAGTTGCCGATATTTTCTATCGGGCGAAATTATGGAGGGAGTCGGCGTTATTTTTTGAGAAGTATGTCAAGCTGAAAAACGACAACCCCGTTGCATACGAGGAGTATGCAAAGGCGCTTTACGAGGGCAAGTTCTACAAAGATGCCGTTCCGGTCATCCAGACGGCCATGCAGCTTAACCCTAAAAGCTACGACTTCAAGCCGATGCTCGCGCATTCCCTGTACGAGATCGGCGAATACCAGAAAGCGATCGACGCCTACAAGGTCCTTCCCGCCGACTCGCTTCACGCTCAGGATTATATGGATTTTGGGAGGGCGTATGAACATTTGAAGGATCCGGATAACGCCATCCCGAACTTTGAAAAAGCGATCGCCCTCGATTCGACCTCCACGGAAATTTCGGCGGAACTCGCAGGGATGTACATGGGAAAAAGAATGTACGATAAAGCGGCGTATCAGTACGACAAGAAACTGAAGGCGGACCCGAAGAACGTCGGCGCGCTCGTCAACGGCGGAGTCTGTTTTATGGTGATCGGCAAGTACGACACGGCGAAAACCATGATGGAAAAAGTCATCGAACTCCGTCCCGAGTTCCTGCAGGCGTATCTCTATCTCGCAAAGTGCTATTACCTTCTCGACTCGCTCGACGTCGCGGAGAAGCAATACCAGAGGGTTATCGCGATTATCGATACGATAAAAGTAGAACCCAGCGAAGGGAAAACGTCCCAAGAGAAATACGCGCCGCAGCTTTTGGAGGCGAATAAGTTTATCGGTCTGATTAACTTGCTCGCAAAGAAATATCCGCCGGCGATCGAATACTTAAAAAAGGCGATAGAGTTTGAGCCGAAAGACAAGAAAGACCCCGAAGCTCATCTCTGGCTCGCGCAATCGTACGCGTTATCCCTCGGCAATCACAGTATCACCGTCGACGAGGCGGATGCGATCCGAAAGAAGGCGATTGAGGAGTACGAAACCGTTATGAAAATAGACCCGAAAAATAAAACCGCCGCCAAAGAACTCGGTCAGTTAAAGGGAGGATAAGTGCGGCAGATCGTTCGTCGTTTTCTTTTTACTTCACAACCAATAAGAGTAAAGGTGACTTATGACGCATCTTTCTAAGCGATGGTTTCCCTCGGCGATTCTTTTTGGTGCTGCCTGCGGGCTCATAGCGGTGATGCTTTCTTCGTGCAGCAAACCGCAGCCTCCTGTCGTAAAAGAGTGGGCAACATATCAAGACCCGTTCTATGGATTCGAGCTCCAGTATCCGAAAGGGTGGCTCGTCAATGCGGAAACGAACCGCATCAAGATCTATTCCTCACAGGATGCGGCGACGTTGTTTTTCGACCCTTCGACAGGCGGAAAGAACGGCGTCGAGATCATTTTTGGGTTCGATAATTTCGCGTCCGCGGGCGTTTCGACGCTTGACGCCTACGAAGCCCAGACGAAGGACAAACTTGCGGGCTTAGGAACGGTAGCAACCGATCAGCCGGCTACGCTGGGCTCCGAGCCGGGGCATGAAATTTCGTACACATCCAGGATCAGTAAAGACGTCACGATTTATGGACGCAGGATCATCACTGTGCGGGACAGCGTTTTTTATTATGTGAACCTTGCCGGTTTCAACGACGACTACACACTGTATGGCGCCGTGTTCGATACCGTTCTTGCATCCGTCAAACTTCCCAAGCCGAAAGTCGCCGTGAAGAAGGTGGATGAGGATAAACCGTCGGCAGACTTGACGAAGTATGCGGGAGAATTTTTCGAACTTCAGTACCCGGACAATTTTGAATACACGTTCCCTCCGAAAAAAGGAGAGACAATTTTCTCCATGAATATTCACCACAAGCTCCGTCAAGATTGCGCTGTCCAGATCGATGTCTTGCCGGCAAAGAAATTGAACGTCGCCAAGGTGTTCGACCAAAACAAAGGTTTCTTTAAACCCAAATCGAGCGGCGACACAAAGATCGACGGGCTCGACGCAAAGTATTTGACCTATGCTCCCGAAGCGAAGGTCGGAGGAAAAGCATATTTTGTCGTCAAGGACGACAAAGTGTACCGTCTTGTCGTGACGTGGTACCAACCGATGGCGGCGGATTACATTCCCGTGTTCGATAAAGCGATCGCGAGTTTCAAGATTAAATAGAATGCGCGACGAGTTCTTTGCGCCCCGAATCCAACACTGGTTTCGGGGCTTTTTTTTGACTACGCGCGTAGAAATGGGATTCAGGGGTAGTGTTACAGTTTGGATGCCGGCCAAAAGCATGCGGGCATGACGAGCGTTGGGTTATGTCATTCCCGAACGTTTTTATCGGGAATCCACAAGTCTCCCCAAAAAAAATATTCAACGTGGAGCGCTTCCGATTCAGGAGTTTTGTTGAAACTCACGGATTAATTAGCTATTATTCTCAGGAAAATTTGAGGCAGTTCTCCCATGATGAACGCCGGCGAACGAAAAGAACTCATCGATATTGGGAAGGAGTCGGTCCGGCTCGCGGTACGAGGAGACCTTGCAAAATCTGGCAGTAAGCCTCAGCCACGCTACGGCGAAGACAGTATCCTGTCAAGGCCTTCGGGGGTTTTTGTTACCCTCACGAAGAAGAAAAACCTGCGAGGGTGTCTGGGATTGATCGTGTCGGATGTCCCGCTTGCGGAAGCTGTTTCAGAGATCGCCGGGCGCTCGGCCACCGAGGATCCGCGTTTCCCTCCGGTGACCGAGGAAGAATTGGACGATATCAGCATCGAGATTTCGGTGCTGTCGCCTTTGCGGGAGATTTCGACGATTGAAGAAATTCAGCTTGGAGCGCACGGGATTTTTCTCCAGGCCGGAATGTACCGCGGCCTTTTGCTTCCACAAGTAGCTGTCCAGCACCATTGGGACAGAGAACAATTTCTGGCGGAAACGTGCGTCAAAGCAGGTCTACCCCGGGACCAATGGAAGCACGCCGAGACGCGTATCTATGTTTTTACGACGGAGATCATCGAGGAAAAGTAGCTATGGATGAAGGAACGTATGCTCGTCCTCCCGTTGTTGCCGGAATGTTCTATCCTCATCGGGCATCCGAGCTTCGGGAAACGGTAGACTCCCTCCTTGCGAACGTCCGGCCGGTGAAAGCAAAGGGAGAATTGCTGGGGATCATCGTGCCCCATGCGGGATACCAGTATTCCGGGTTTACGGCGGCCCACGCATATTCGTTGCTCGAACACAGGGACATTGGGACCGTCGTCCTCGTCGGCCCTAGCCATCGAGAATATTTCGACGGCATTTCAGTTTTTTCCGGCGCGAGTTTCACGACTCCTCTCGGAGCCGTCCAGGTCGACGATGAATTCCGTTCCCGGCTGCAGAAGATCATTCCGGATGTTCAGCGCTCGTTGTCCGGACACAGAGCAGAACATTCTCTGGAGGTGCAGTTACCGTTCCTTCAACAAACAGCGGGGAATTTCCAAATCGTCCCGATTGTGATCGGAAATCAAAAACGGGAGTATTGCGAGGAACTCGGTTCCGCTCTTGCGGAAGCAGCGCACGGATGCAACGTTCTCCTCGTTGCAAGCTCCGATTTGTCGCACTACTATTCGTCAGATGTTGCCCAAAAGTTGGACGCAGTTGCGATTGCCTCCATCAAAAAAATCGACTACGATACCTTGATGGGAGATTTAGAAGCCGAACGGACGGAGGCATGCGGAGGAGGGCCTATTGTCGCGGTCCTTTACGCGGCGCAAAAAATGGGAGCTGACGAATGCGAAGTTCTCCATGCATGTAACTCGGGAGAGATCTCGGGAGACACGGATCGTGTGGTCGGCTATGTCTCAGCCGCTTTGTGGAAGACTCATTGAGAACGATCGAAAAGTTTCCCGTTACGATGATAGGGGCGGGCGCCGTGGGGACAGCTATCGCCGAAGCCCTCTACGCAAAGGACTACAAAATTCGTGCGGTTGTCAGCAAGGGCGGAAGAACTTCGAAACTTCTCGCAAAAAAAGTCGGCGCTTCCTCAGCGCATGATAGAGATGCGCTCTCGCTTCTCGATGCAGAAGGAGTTATCTTCCTTGCCGTTCCTGACGACGAAATTAAAAACGTCGTCGACGCGCTTGCGCATCGAACGGGAAACTTTTCCCGTGCAATTGTTTATCACTGCTCGGGCGCGCTCCCCTCGGATGTCCTTTCAGTCTTGAGGAAGAAAGGAGCTGCGGTGGGGTCGTTCCATCCTCTTCAGACCTTTCCACGGAGAGGGTCGGGTCCCGGAGTGTTCGACCACATCTGGATTGGCCTTGAAGGGGATAAAAAGGCGATCGCCATCGCCAGAAAAATTGCCAAAGAGATCGGGGCGCATTCATTGGTGTTGACCGCCCGGCAAAAAATTTTTTATCACATCGGCGCCGTTTTCAGCTCGAACTACTTTGTGACCTTATTGTCCGCCGTAGAAACCCTCGGAACTCTCAGCGGATTGACTCAGCGGAAAGCGATGGCTGTCTACGAACCTCTTATTCTTCAAAGTTATCGGAATGTCAAAACTCATTCCGCCGCTGAGGCTCTTACCGGACCGATCGCGCGCGGCGATCGGAGGACGGTTGCGCGTCACCGCGCAGCTTTAAGGGCAAAAGGATTAACATCTATTGCCGATCTTTACAACGCTCTCGCCAAACATACGTCACTTCTCGCAAAGAGAAAAGGCACTTAATGCTCGTCGATTATCACACCCATACCAGCCTTTGCAAGCATGCCGATGGGTCTCTTGAAGAATACATTATCCACGCAACGAACGTGGGCCTTGCAGAGATCGGATGTTCCGACCATGCTCCGATGCCGAACGATTTTGACGCGCCTCACCGGATGAATATGCAGCAGTTCCTCGAGTTGTACAAACCCGAAGTGCTTGCGCTCAAAGAAAAATACCGGCATGCCATTACGGTAAAATTTGCGCTCGAGGGGGATTTTTTCCCGGGGACAGAATCGTGGGTGAAGGATTTCAACGGGCAACATGATTTCGATTATATTATCGGTTCGGTACATTACCTCGGCGAGTGGGGGTTCGATAACCCGATTTTCGTCCATGAGTACGAGCAACGTGACATCGATGAAGTCTACGGCCAATACTACAATCACATCAAAAGGTCTGCGGCATCGAAACTGTTCGACATCATCGGACACTGCGATCTCGTAAAAAAATTCGGCCACCGTCCGACAAAGAATATGGAAGAGGTGCTGCGCGAGGTTTTCAAGGTTGTCAAAGCGGCGGATATGGCGGTTGAGATCAATACTTCCGGCCTTAGAAAACCGGTGAAGGAAGTTTACCCGAGCGAACAGATCCTTAACATCCTGCGCGACTACTCAATTCCGCTCACGCTCGGGTCCGACGCCCATACACCCGGCGACGTGGGAAAGGATTTCGACATTGCGCGACAACTTGTCGAGAAATACGGGGGAGGGAAAATCTCTCTCTTCACAAAACGTCAGCGCACCGAAACGCGCATTGCATAACCTTGTCTCTTTTAAGATCCTTAATTATTAATTCTAAATTATTAATTGTTTTATGAAGGCTCTCATCGCATCAGGCGGACGCGGAACCAGGCTTCGGCCGATCACCCACACGCAGAATAAACATCTCATCCCCATCGCGAACAAACCTATTTTGTACTATGCGATCGAAGCGGCAGTCGATGCAGGGATCAAAGAGATCGGGATCGTCCACAACGCGGACAGCCGGGAAGTCCCGGACTATGTCGGCAATGGCTCGAAATGGGGAGTTTCCATTACGTATATTCCCCAGGAGAAGCCGGGAGGACTTGCGCAGGTCGTCATGCTTGCCGAAGAATTCATCGGGGGAGATAGTTTTGTGTTTTATCTCGGCGACAACATGGTTGTCGGAGGGATAAAAAAGTACATCGAGGAATTTCAAAAGGCGAAGTGCAACTGCTGGCTCACGCTTGCAAAAGTGAAAGACCCCGAGCGCTTCGGCGTGCCTGAGATCAAGAATCTTCGCATCGTCGGTATTACCGAAAAGCCGAAAAAACCCAAAAGCTCGTTCGCGGTAGCCGGGATTTATATCTACGACAAGAATATTTTCAAGGCATGTAAAGCGATCAAGCCGAGCAAGCGGGGAGAGTTGGAGATTTCCGATGCGCACCAGTATTTAATCGACAAGGGTTTCAACATCGGGTTCAGCGAAATTACCGGATGGTGGAAAGACACCGGAAAGCCCCTCGACCTTTTGGAGGCAAACCGTCTTATCCTCGATAATATCGAATCGTCGAATCGCGGGTTTGTCGACAGCGCATCGTCGATCGTGGGAAAAGTTGTCATCGAGGAAGGCGCGCGCATTATCGGGAGCGTCATTCGCGGACCGGTCATCATCGGGAAGAATTGTACCGTCACCGACAGCTATATTGGTCCGTTTACGGCCGTCGGCAACAACACGGTCATCCGGGAGAGCGAGGTCGAATACAGCATCATCCTGCGAGATTGCAAAATTAACAAGGTCGGAATTCGCATTGAAGGAAGTATTCTCGGCAACGACGTCGAAGTTGTGGAAGCGGGCGGGAAGCCCCGCGTTCATCGTTTTATGATCGGCGACCAGAGCAGGGTAGAGGTGGCATAAACCGGCTGATGTATGCGCAAATCGATCGATTGGAAAATCATCACCCTCATCGTCTTGTCCGCTTGCGCGATCGTGCTGACATCAGTCCGCGAGCGCCGCGCGCCCTCGGGACAACCGTCCGCGAGCGTTGCGCCGGAGGAGAAACCAGCCCGTGCAGTCATTGGAGCGATCGTCGATTCAACGATGGTACGCATGGGTGTCGAGACGAGGAACATTCGTCACGTGCAGGTCTCCGTAGGCGAAGCAAAGGGTATTCGCGAAGAGTTAAGGGTTGCCGTCCCGCCGACCTTCGAAGTGCTGCGCGCCATCACCGCGTTGACCGACTCGCTGCGGCGGTTCGATGTGACGCTCGTCTCCACGGAGAATCTCCGGGAGAAAACATCATCGATCCATCTTCTCTACGAAAAGCATGTTTTTGAAAGCATTATCATTTCCAAGGAACGGCCAAAGAAAGGAGTTGAAACATCGGTAAGCAGGAAGCAAAAGGGTCCGCGGCGCAGATCTCCGCGGTAATGGAAAAGATCGTTTCCCTCGCCAAACGGCGCGGGTTCGTTTTTCAATCGAGCGAAATTTACGGCGGACTCAACGGCTGCTGGGATTACGGTCCCATGGGAGTCGAACTTCTCAACAACCTCAAGCAGGCGTGGTGGAGATCGATGACGCTCCGGGAGGATGTCGAAGGGGTCGATGCTTCCATCCTCATGCATCCGAGGGTATGGGAAGCCTCGGGGCACGTCGCGAACTTCACAGACCCGATGGTCGATTGCAAACAATGCAAGGCGCGCTACAGGGTGGATGTGCTGCTGGAAGAGCTTTCCGTCAAAAAGAAAAAAGAGATATTGCGCGCACTCGATCCGGCGGCGTTTGCAGGACAGATGGACGATCAGAAAGTTTTGGATGAATTTGCGCGCAGGGTGTCTACCGATGAGGTCATCGCGAACGTCATCCGGTCGCTCGTCACGTGCCCTAATTGCGGTAACAAGGAAACGTTCACCGAGGCTCGCCAGTTTAATCTCATGTTCAAAACCTTTGTCGGCCCGGTGGAAGATTCGAACAACGTTGTGTACCTACGCCCGGAAACGGCGCAAGGGATCTTTGTCAACTTCCTCAATATTCAAAGTTCGTCGCGGCAGAAATTGCCGTTCGGGATCGCGCAGATCGGCAAGGCCTTCCGGAATGAGATCAATACGAAGAATTTTCTCTTCCGTACGAGAGAGTTCGAGCAGATGGAGATGCAGTACTTCGTCAAGCCGGGAGAGGAAGATAAGTGGTTTGAGTATTGGCGGGAACAGCGCCTGCAGTGGTTTTTGAGCCTCGGCATGAAGCGGGACCAGCTGCAGTGGCACAAGCACGAAAAGCTCGCTCATTACGCAAAGGCCGCATACGACATTGAATTTCGCTTTCCGTTTGGATGGGGAGAGATCGAGGGGATTCACAGCCGCACGGACTTCGACCTCTCGCGTCATGAAGAATATTCCGGCAAGAGCATGAAATATTTCGACGACCAGACGAAGGAGAAATTTACGCCGTTCGTCATCGAAACCTCCGCGGGAGCGAGCCGCTCATTCATGGCATTCCTCACGGCGGCATACGACGAAGAAGCGGCCCCGACCGCAGACGGAAAAGAAGAACTGAGGACGGTGCTCCATCTTCATCCCCGGCTCGCTCCGTTGAAAGCGGCTCTTCTTCCGCTCGTCAACCGCGACGGCATGGATGAGATCGCCCATAAGATGACCGACGATCTTCAGAAATCGTTCCGCGTATTTTACGACGACAGCGGAGCGGTGGGGCGGCGGTACCGGAGGCAGGATGAAATCGGCACGCCGTTTTGCTTTACGGTCGACTCGCAGACCCTGCAGGACCACACGGTCACTGTGCGCGAACGCGATTCGATGAATCAGGAACGGATCGCAATGAATGCGGCGAAAACCTATCTTCTCGAAAAACTGGAGGCATGATGAAGAACATTTTTTACAACGAAGCCGAGCAGAATATCCGCGCCGGATGGCGTATGGGAATCTTTGCGCTCGCGTTTTTTGGGGCAAGCTATGGTTTTGCGTTTCCAGTGAAAATGTTCCTGCCTCACGATGTCCTCCTTCCGGGTATCATCAAAGGTCAGATCGTCGTGTACGGAGCGCTCTTTTTTGTCACGTGGCTTGTCGCAAAATACCTTGAGCATCGGCCGGCATTGGCATCGGTCGGTTTTCCTCTTCACGAAAGGGTCGGGCGCGAGATATGGCAGGGATTGCTCATCGGCGGAGGGATGATGACCTTCATTTTTGCGACAGAGTACGGCCTTGGCATGGTGACGCTCTCGTTTAAACACCTCACGATGGTCGAAGCGGGTCGAATGTTTGCAGCAAGTGGAACTATCTTCATTATAGGCGCATTCGGAGAAGAGTTGTTGTTCCGCGGTTATTTGTTCCAAACGATGGTAGAAGGAACGGGGAAAATTATTGCGGTGCTTGCGTTCGCCGCATTTTTTGGTTTCGCGCACTCGAGCAACCCGAATGTGACTTTCTTCTCGCTTGTCAACGTTGCGCTTGCAGGTGTGTGGCTCGCGATTGCATATTTTAAGACGCGCACGCTGTGGTTCCCGATCGCTCTCCATTTTTCATGGAACTTCATGCAGAACCACGTGTTTTCCTTTCCCGTCAGCGGCATCCAATTTGGAAAGTACCAGCTCGGCGTTCTTGTCCAGTCGGGTCCAAACTGGCTCACCGGCGGGACCTTCGGCCCCGAAGGAGGGGCGCTCGCGACGCTTCTGCTTCTTGTCTCCGGATCGTTCATTTATTTCTCGGATTGGATAAGACCCTCGGAACGGGCATGGGACATCGAACGATGGAGAGAAGAACGGCGTCAGAGCGCGCAATCGGAACAACCCGCCGTCATTGATCCTGGAAATTCCTGACAGAGAGCATTGTCCGGAATCAATTCATATCGCTTGAATACGGCGTGTGTCAGGCGTGCAGCAGGACGATGGTGTATTGCGCTCCTGCTCGCCGTCGCCCTCTATCCCTCACGAGGGTCCGCGCAATGGCTCACCGACCCGGATTTTGACCTCCACACGAAACAAGGAATCGACCACGTTTATAACCTCGAATTCGATGCGGCGGAGGCGGATTTTCATTACATCGTCGCGACGTATCCCAATCATCCTGCCGGCTATTTTTTTCTCGCGATGGTCGATTGGTGGAAGATCCTGCTTGATATGGATGACGAATCGCACGACGATGCATTTTTGGCAAAACTCAACGTGGTCATCGATAAGTGCGACAGCATCCTCGATGTCAATCCCGATGATGTTACGGCTTTATTTTTCAAAGGGGGAGCGCTCGGCTTCCGGGGCCGGCTTCGCGCAAACCGCAATAATTGGATCAGGGCCGCGAACGACGGGAGGCTCGCACTTCCGATCGTTCAGCATGCTTTCAAGATCGCCCCGGATAATTATGACATCCTCCTCGGGATAGGCATTTATAATTATTATGCGGAAGCAATACCGGAGCAATATCCCATCGTGAAGCCGCTCATGCTCTTTTTCCCGAGCGGCGACAAGAAAAAGGGGATTGAGCAGCTGCAAGAGGCCGCTGCACATGCGAAGTACGCCGCCGTCGAAGCCGAATATTTCCTTCTTCAGCTCAATTACACTCACGAAAAAAAATACGACAAAGCGTTGGAGATCGCGAAGAGGCTCTTTGCCCGTTACCCCCGCAATGTGGTCTTCCATCGCTATATAGGAAGATGCTATGTGAGCTTGGGGAAGTGGGACAGTGCCGAAGTGACGTTTAAAGAAGTTCTTTCGCGCTGCGATGGTCTCGACGGTCCTATGGCCGGTTATACGGACTCGGCAAAGCGCGAGGCGCTCTATTATCTTGGCGTCTACGCAATGAATACGACGAAATACATCGAGGCCCTGAAGGACCTTTATCAATGCGACGAGGTGAGCCGGAAGTTGGACAAGGAGGGCGAGTCGGGGTTTATGGTCATGGCGAATCTTAGGATCGGATTCGTCTATGACCTCCAGATGAAGCGCGATCTTGCAATTGCGCAATACAATAAAGTTCTTGGGATGAAAAAATTTGAGAACTCGTACGACCTGGCGGAACAATACATTAAATCGCCCTATCCTTCAAAATGATGTCGCGGCGGCGATCCTCTTCAGTTGATCGGTACAGTGTGGGTTCTGAAGGTCCTGCTCTTTGGCGATGCTTCTATCTTATCTCGTCTTTCTTTTCTCCTGCCTTTACAGATTCATCGCAACCGCAACACTATTGAAGCTCCCTATCTTTCCGAGTGAGACGAAGGCATAGTCGAAGCGAAGGTTCTTAATGACAAGGCCGCCACCAAACGAGAATCCTGCCAACCCTGAAGATGTGCCGAGCTGCAGATCTTGTCGTCGTTCGTTATTGTAGCCGAAGCGAAAACGCAACTCTTTACTCAGCGTAAATTCGCCTCCGACAGAGAACGCTTTGAAATGAGAGGCGAAGTTTTCCTGGCTCTCATTGAGGTGGTGAAAATCGAGGTTCAAGAGCAACGGGAGATGTTGGGGTTTGATCGTGCCGCCTATCTTCAATTCGAGGGGCAAGCTCTCCCGCGTATCAAGGTATGGGTTAAGCTGCGTGCCCAAGTTGAGAAGGCTCGCTCCAAGGGACATTGGGTTCGCGCCTGGGATGAGATAGAGGATCCCCAGATCGGCTGCGACAGCCGACGACCGTGCGTCGGCGATCGACGAATAAATGAATTTTCCTGCGACGCCGTAGCTAAGGTTTTCTTCCAGTTCATTTGCATACCCGACAGACAGCGCGAGGTCGCCGGCGCCAAACGTTCCGATCTTGTTGGCAAGCTCGTCCGTCTCGTCGAAGGTTCCGTAGTTGACATAGTTCACGCCGAACCCGACCATGCCGATCCCCGAAATGTCTTGTGCGTAGGAGGCATAGCCGGAATTGATATCGAGAAGATTTTTGAGGTATCCAAACGACGCCTGAGGTTGGGTTACCGTAGCGAGCCCGGCGGGATTATAGAAGATAGTATTGATGTCATCCGCCATCGAGACGAAGCTCCCCGCCATCGCCGCGGAACGGGCACTTACATCGCTAAGAAGAAAGCTGTACGTCGTGCTTTGCGCCTCAAGACTGCTGTCGATCGGAACGAAGAGGACGCAAAGAAGAAATAGTCTTTCCCTATTTCGTCGAAGAGAACCGAAAATTTTCATGCGAATTCCACAAAAGTCGTGAACGAATTAACGAAGTGTGATAGCGAAATAGCGGTAGACAATAGGACGATATTCGTTCTCTCGCTGTTCCAGGGCAGGAAATCTTTCACCGGAAATTTAACAAATCGATTGTGCAAAGGCAAATCAGTAGGTAGAAAGGCATGAAGCATTTTGATATTCTTAATCCATTCTATGCTGGATGCCGGCCGGGAACATGCGGGCATGACGCAAATTCGGGAGCATCATTCTCGAATGATTCTATCGGGAATCCAAAATACGTCCCTGCTGTCAGGGAGTGTTTCTTGAAGGAAAGTCGTCTTTCATCTCATGCAAAATATCTCTATAATAACAATGCATTCTGGTCTACCATGTTCCATTTCATGATGAAGTATTCCGTTCGATGAAAGTATTTTCCTCGCTTCTTGTTCTTCTCATGGCGCTTTCGGGATGCGCCGGGCAGCGTCCCCCCGAAGGCGGTCCCGTCGACACGAGCCCTCCGGTAATCGACGAATTCTATCCCGCGGCTGACGCCGTTAATTTTACCGAATCGCACATCACGCTTGAATTCAATAAATATGTCGACCGCAGGTCCGTCGAAGAGTCGATCTTCATCTCCCCGTTCGTCAAGGATGTCGAGTTCGATTGGAGCGGCAAGGAAGTCGACCTCAGTTTCGTCCAGCCGCTGAGAAAAAATACGACCTATGTCGTCACTGTCGGAACAGACGTTGTCGACCTGAATAATCATAACCGAATGGCGCACGCATTTTCCCTGGCATTCTCTACCGGTGCGCAGATAGACCGTGGAGAAATCCGCGGGAGGTTGTACGACGAGAAGCCAAGCGGCGTCATGATCTTTGCGTACCGGCTCGACGGTCTTAACCCCGATACGCTCAACCCGATGACTCAGAAACCGGATTACATTACCCAGTGCGGAACGGCCGGGGATTATTCGTTGTCCCATCTCGCGTTCGGCCAATACAGAGTGATTGCTGTGAGGGACGAGTTCCGCAATCTGGTCTATGATCCCGAAGCGGACGCCATGAGTACGGCTCCGAACGACGTCATGCTGAACGATGCAGACTCTTTAAGGGATAATCTCAATTTCCAATTATCGACGGAGGACACGACCGCTCCGCGGCTCGTCGATGCAGTTGCGACGGACGAGCGTCATGTCGACCTCAAGATTAGCGAGAACATCGACTCGTCTTCTGTTGTCGCCAATGGATTTTCACTATCCGATACTGCACACACTCACAGAGTACGGATCGATGACGTTTTCCTCCATGGAGAAAACCCAACGCTCGTTACTTTGGTAACCGAGCCGATGGACAAAGACAGCGAATTTGTGGTCGTCGCTGCGTCCGTGAAGGATCTCGCTCATCACATCATCAACCCGCTCGCAATGTCGAAGTCTTTCGACCGGTCGTCCCTGCCGGATACGCTTCCGCCGCATCTCGTTTATACAACGGTGTCGGATTCGTCCAAAAGGTTCGCGCTCGATCAGGGATTCCAGTTTATTTTCAATGACGTGCTGCAACGGCGTCGGGCTGAACATGCGCTGGTGTTGAGGGGAGCGGACTCTGCGAGCGTTCCCTTGTCGTTCGAATGGAATTCCTCGGCAAGCTTTACGGTCCGCCCACTGGAAGAACTGCGGCCCAACTTTCTGTACAAGTTCCGGGTCACGTTCGATTCTCTGCAGGATAGGGGCGGCAATCATTGGAAGGACAGCACGCGGGTGTACTCTTTTCGCACGATCGACCCCGATCAATTGAGCAGCATCGAAGGGAGGCTCGTCGATTCAGACACGACGCTGACAGATCGTTACATTATCGTCGCCGAGAACAGCAGCGACCGGGTGAAAAAACCGGTGCAGATCACCGCACATCGCGGGAAAACGTTTTTGTTTTCTCAACTGACCGAGGGAGAATATCGCCTGAAGGCATTCCAGGATCTTTATGGGACCGGCGAATACAATTCCGGGAGGCCGTTCCCGTTTGTTCCCTCCGAACGTTTTACCGTTCTCGGTGATTCGATTAAGGTGCGCGCCCGCTGGCCGGTGGAAGGCGTCCTGATCAAAATGAAATGACGGCCATTTTAAGATTCGCGGCTGTCGCGGTAGATTCTACGCCGCTTTTTGCGTGCGGCGAAGAAACTCTCTTTCCGTTTTTGGGAATGATTCTCTCCGCTGTTGACCAGATCCTGCCAATGTTTTCGCTGCTCCGGACGCCTTTGAGTATGGGTCGACGTTTCCCCTCGGCTCGGGCTTGAAGGGGAATGCGTCGCAATGTGGGCAGGAACGTGCTCGCGCTTTGTTTCTGTAAACCCAGGGTATTTCTTCAGTTCGAAACGCTTGCCGGTAAATTGTTCGATCTTCCGGAGATGTTCCCGCTCACCGTTGGATACGAATGTGAGGGCGTCCCCCTTCGACATCGCACGGCCGGTTCGTCCGATGCGATGAATATAGTCTTCCGCAAAAACGGGCGTGTCAAAGTTTACGACGTGCGTGATCCCTTCGACGTCGATGCCTCGTGCCGCAATGTCCGTCGCAACGAGGACTTTGTAATCCCCATGACGAAACCCAGCCAAAGCGCGCTGCCGCTGGGCCTGTGTACGGTTTGAATGGATGGCGATCGATTTTATTCCGCGGCGTTCGAGTCTGTGGGAGATCTTATCGGCTCCGTGCTTGGTCCTTGAGAAGACGAGGGCGCTTTCCATGTGCGTTGTTTCGAGCACGTGGATGAGCAGATCGATCTTCGCATCCTGCGGCACCGAATAAAAATGCTGCGTGACGGTTTCCACCGGCTTCCTCTGTTCCCCAACCTCGATATATTCCGGATGTTTTTGAAAATCAGCCGTCAGCGCGCGGACCTCTCTCGACATTGTCGCGGAAAAAAGCATCGTCTGGCGTTGCGCGGGGACCCTGGCAATAATTTTCCGGACGTCCTGAATAAATCCCATATCGAACATCCTGTCGGCTTCGTCGAGGATCAGTACCTCTACTGCCGAGAAATCGATGGTCTTACGGGTCATGTGGTCGAGGAGTCGTCCGGGGGTTGCAACGACGATGTCGACGCCGCGCTGAAGATGCTTGATCTGGTTCTGGATATTCACTCCGCCGAATACCGCAAGACTCTTGAGCGTCATGAAACGGCCATAGTTTATGATCGAGTCTTCGATCTGCTGGGCGAGTTCGCGCGTAGGCGTCAGGATAAGAGCTCGCACTCCACGTCGTCCGGTCTGATTGTGGGCGGAGAGGCGATTGAGGATCGGCAGCACGAACGCCGCAGTTTTTCCGGTTCCCGTTTGAGCGCAGCCGATGACATCCTTGCCGGCGAGCGCTGCCGGAATTGCGCGCTCTTGAATGATCGTAGGCGCAGTATAACCGGTTGCAAGAATTCCTTGCACTAGTCGGTCGTTCAGACCGAGTTTTGAAAAAGACATTGTAAACCTTTAAAAAAAGATGAAGAGACCCTTTGTGGTTCGACGCGTAATTGCTAGAGAATCACTAGGGCGTCATGGGTTTCCCGGGGTAGGCGAGGGGAGAACTTTCTGCGCGTGTCAGTGTCTGATTATCGAAGAGCGGGTCTCGAAAATCCGCTTTCGAATGTGTCAGACTCGTTAGCGGGGCAATGGGATAAGATACGGCTTTTTCCGGTCATTTCCAAATTTAAGTAGTGTCACACTTTAAATGTTTTTATTTTTTTGCTTGGGGATTCCCGATAAAAACATTCGGTCTATGACCTCGTTGAGGGAATGACGTACATCTACGCTCGTCATGCCCGCATGCTTTTGGCGGGCATCCAACCTGTGGCAACGCCTCGGAACCGGCAATGAATCAATCGGAATTTTTTGAGATGCGCGCTGAAAATTCAGGACGAATGTTCTTTACTTCCCGATAATGTCGGTGCTGTCGGCGGGTATCGGAGCTGCCGGTTTGGGAGGAGGGTTTGCGACGACGCGGTCGGGGACGACCCATGCGCCTTTGAAGCCTTTATCGATGAAGCCGTCGACGGCAAGGTTGGCGTCGGCGCGGTTCGTATAATCACCGACACGGACTTTGTATGTCGGCGCATCGTATACCATGTACACCCACAGAACGGGAAGGTCGAGATTCAGCGAATTGCGGACTGCGACGGCTTCTTCGTAATTGTTGGAGGCGAAAACTTGTATGCGGAATCCCTGCACCGTGTCGGGTTCTGCGCTGGCGAACGACTCGACCGGAACATCGACAATGGGCCTCGGTTGATTTGCATTCTTGTGAAGAAGCTCGATATCGTTGTCGTACTCCGACGGCTTAAACGATTTTTCAAACGTGCTGAGCTTTTCCTTTCGTGCGGGGGGGAGGGAGTCGCTGGGAGAAGGGGTGAATGCTTTTAACATGTCGGTCGAAAGGACTATCAGAGCGCACAGCACAACAATTTTCGTCATCGCCTCATCTCCGCAACCCAGGCGTCTTTGTATTCTTTCGGACGTTCCTTCTGGATCTTTTTACGGAACGCTAAGCCGTCTTTAAGCTTTGAAAAATGACCGATTGTGACCCTGTACATCTTGATCGGTTTATCGTAAAACTGATAGATCGTTTTCTTGTATCTCTCTTTTGCCACTTTTTGCGCCCTGTCCGCGTTGCTGAGCTGGCGGAAAGCGCCGATTTGAACGCTGTAAAATTTTTTCTTCGATGTGCTTTTCGAAAGCGGCTTTGCGCGGTGGGTATCGTGATTTCGCGTAACAACTTCAGCTTCAATAGTATCCTCTTGAGTAACGAACCCCTCTTGGTCGCCTGACCGCCTCGACCCGAAGTTGCGCGATTGTTGCGGGGAGGATGACTGTCCCGCCTGAAGCGCGGCAGTGTCTTGTGCCGCTGCTCCTCCCTCGTTTTGCGTTGAACTCGACGATGAGCATCCGATAAAAATGAGGGATGCGGCCGCGGCGATAACGCATGCGGGTAATTTGACAATATTCATCAGTACCCCCCTCCAGTTTCGCGTGCCCCGCTCGCAATAGCCACGCTGGCGCTCGCGCCGATGCGGTCCGCTCCGCTTGCAACCAGTTTTAACGCATCCTCGCGGCTTCTCACTCCTCCGGACGCTTTCACCCCCATTGCGCTTCCGACGACCAAACGCATCAGCGCAATGTCTCCGGTCGTCGCTCCTCCTTTGGAAAACCCGGTCGAGGTTTTTACAAAATCTGCGCCGGCCCGCTTTGCGAGAACGCAGGCCTTGATTTTTTCTTCGTCCGATAACAGGCCGGTCTCGATAATGACCTTCGACAAGACATGGTATCGTTTTGCCGTGCTGACGACGGCGAAGATGTCCTCTTCGACATAATCGTAATCTCCCGATTTCAGCCGCCCGACGTTGATCACCATGTCGACTTCGCCCGCGCCGTCCCGGATCGCATGCTCGGTTTCAAACGCCTTTGTCGCGGATGAGGTTGCACCAAGGGGAAAGCCGATGACCGTACAGACCTTCACGTCGGTTTCTTTAAGAAGTTTTGCACAGAGAGAAACATAGGAAGGATTGATGCACACGCTCGCAAAATGGAATTTTTTTGCTTCGGCGCAAAGCTTTTCGATCTGCTCGATAGTCGCTTCGGGTTTCAGGAGCGTGTGATCGATCATTCGCGCAAGGTCCGGTTCTACGCCCCCGGCAGCGTCGACGCCGACTCCGGCCGTGATCCGCGAGGCCCCGCTCGTGACGATATTCTTTACACCCTCTTTGTTATGAATGACGCACATTCCGTCGGTGCATACGCCGTCCTTGCAACATACATGCGCCGAGTCCTTTTCTTTCAGCACGTCTTGGACAATTTGGGAGATGAGTTCCTGCCGATTCACGTGGTCAAAAATATGAAGTTCAACGGATAAGAGAAGTTAAGCCGGTTTTAGTTTGATGGCATCATCGCGACGCTCGCGAATCAAATAATTCAATAAGGGCTTCGCTGATTCCGAGGATTGGGGCCAAATACTCAGATTAATATATGAGAAATTCCCAAAATTACAAGATACGAGGTCTGTCTCTCTCTTCGTGCCGAACCCCAAATTCGTCCTTTTTTGATGAATCTGTATGGCATTCGTGAGATGGCAATTTCGATTCAGTGCATATTGATGCAGGTCACTCCGGAATGAAGCAAACTTTTCGCAGGCCCCGAACGGCGTTGCTAATAAACATCGCATCCGCATGAAGCAAATCATCAAGTGTCAAGATGTGTTCGTCTGCTTTGCCGTTCATGAGCAGATGCCGGCGATAGATTCCGCACAACAGGCCGCTCGAAACCGGGGGCGTCAGAAGCCGACCGTTCTTCTCAATAAAGATATTGCTGATGGCTCCTTCTGTTATCTCATCTCTCTCGTTTCGGAAGAGTATATCGTCGAACCCCTTCGCGATTGCGCCCGCCAGCTCCTCTTCGTATCGTTCCCGCACAGTCGTTTTATGAAAGAGAAATTTGTCCGCCGAATTGGTCCTGAAACGCGAGAGCGTCACTTGTGCCTCGGGAGTTGAGGGTTGGAGGACTTGGTTTGTGACCGTAATTTTTCCCGACGCATTCAACAGCACCCGAACTTTGTAACGCGTTCCGTCCGAGAGCTGGCCCCGATTGCGGACAAGCTCTTGCCGAAGCGTCCCTGGATCGAATGCAAAGTCGAAATACTGTGCGGAATTTTTCATCCGGTCGAGATGAAGGTCGAGCAATCGGTATTCGCCATCCCAGAGGATGCTCTCTATGAGCTGGAAATCCGTTCGAGTTTGGGTGAGGAAGTCTGCTTTGAGGAGGCATTCTTCGTATTCCTGATGCGGGTCCGAATCGTAGACGATTCCGCTTCCGACCCCCATCTCGCCGGAATTGCCGTCGAGAAGGAGAGTGCGGATTGCGACATTAAAAGCGGCTTCCCGCGAAGGCGAGAACCAACCTATGGCTCCTGTATACGCTCCGCGCGGTTCGGATTCCAACTCGTGAATAATTTGCATAGTCCGGATCTTTGGGGCGCCGGTGACCGACCCGCTCGGGAATAGGCTCTTTATCATTTCGTACAACGGAAGGTCGCGGTCGATTGCGCCTTCAACGGTCGATGTCATCTGGAATAACGTTTCGTATTTTTCAACGGTGAACATTTCTTTTGCCGCGACCGAGCCCGTGTTGGCGATCCGGCCTATATCGTTCCTCAGGAGGTCGACGATCATCAGATTTTCACTCAAATTTTTCTCGTCGTTCTCGAGCCACTGTTTGATCGCTTCGTCCTGCTCCGCGTTTTTTCCCCGCGGCGCGGTCCCTTTCATCGGTTTCGTGACTATCTTTCCCTCAGCCGTTGCAAAAAATAACTCGGGAGAAAAAGAAAGAATGAATTTGCCGTCGGCGTTAATAAACGAGCCGTAGCTCACCTTCTGACGGGCGCGGAGCGATGCATAGCACCCGGCTGCAGAGCCGTTGAATCGGAATCCAACCTTCCCGGTAAAATTCACTTGGTACGTATCCCCTGAAATTATGTATGATTTGATCTTCGAGATCGCTTCACTGTAGTCCGTTTCAGACATGTTGAACGAAAAATTTGTCAGGGAGAATGTCTCTTCCTTTTTTACAGGGGACGGAGGCGCTTCATTCTCAAACGTTCCAGATCCGTGGTTGAACACGAATGGCCTTTGATACACGCCGAACCAAGCGAGAGGGCATACCGAGTGAAGAAGAGGTCGGGGTACGACCTTTTCAAAATGATATCCGGCCTCGTAACTCAAAAACCCGGCGACAAAGAAACCTTTGCGGAGATTCTCTTCGATATCATCAAAAAGTGTGGGAATGTCGCCGAGCGCTTGTGCCGATAAGATCTTGACCGGATCGAGAAAGAGGAGGCTTTGGTAATTCCGTTCGTCCACACGAGAGGATTCGAGAAGGAGTGAATTCCGACGCTCCTCGAGCAACGCGTAATATGTAGAGGGAAATGGGGTAAACGTGATGGGAGGTCGAATTAAATACTTAAATCAAATTCCATGAATAGGCTTGGCTTAGTGTCACAGTTTGAAAATGAACCGGACACTCGGACCTTTTAGCTGGTTCAATATAAAAGGTTTTGACGAATCTAGTGAGAAAAGTGTCCGGTTCATTTCTAAACCGGCTGGGCCATCGCACCATTGCGATGCTCTTCCGTATCAATTGCTCAACTGACTAAGGCTGTTTTTCAGTTTAACGATCGTCTGGTTAAAATTCTCCCGCTTATCTTTTTCCTTCTGGATCACATCTGCCGGCGCCTTCCCCGCAAAATTTGGATTTTCGAGCTTTGCATCGACTCCCCGTAATTGTCCCTCAAGCCGCGCAATTTCTTTTTCCAACCGAGACCGCTCGATGTCGAGGTCGATAAGCCCTTTCAACGGCACGAAGATCTCCTGGCCTTGCACCACTGCGCTGGCGGAATATCCTGGCTTGGGGAGATTCGTGCCGATCGATACCGAACTTGCCTTTGCCATGCGTTCGATGGAAGGCCGGTTCGCATCGAGCACTTTCAGTTTTAGGTCGTCGTGACAATTGATCACCACCTCGAGTTCCTTTGCCGGGGGCAAATTCATTTCGCTGCGGATCGTTCGCACAGCGCTGATGACGCCCTGAAGGAATTCCATCTCAGCTTCTTTTGAAGCAACGATCGAAGCAGTATCCGCTCCCGGCCAGGGGGCTTTCATGATGCTCTCTCCACCTTTTCGCTCGTCGAGGTGCTGCCAGATCTCTTCGGTCACGAACGGCATGAAGGGATGAAGGAGTTTGAGAGTCTCTTCGTAGATCCGGATGGCGCGATTCACGATCGAACACTTAAGGTTGACGTCACTCGTTCCCGCGATGCGGTTTTTGACAAATTCAACATACCAGTCGCAGAAGTCATGCCACATAAAATCATACAGCATCTTTGCCGATTCGTTCACCTGAAGACGCTCAAGGGCAGCTGTCGTCTCCTTCACCGTCGCATTGAATCGCGAGAGGATCCACGTATCCGAAAGATCGTCCGGCGAGCTTGGGGAGACGATGCTCAGGTCGCTGTGAGATTCCGCTTCGATCGCTTCGCGGTTCATCAAAAGAAAACGTCCCGCATTCCAGATCTTATTGGCGAAATTTCTTCCCATCTCGCACTTTTCGTTCGAGTAAAGGACATCCTGGCCGATCGGCGCGAGATACAGTATCGTAAAGCGGAGCGCATCGGCGCCATAGGTGGCGATGACGTCGAGCGGATCGGGAGAATTGCCGAGCGACTTGCTCATCTTGCGCCCCTGCATGTCCCGAATGATGCTCGTGAAGTAGACGTGTTTGAACGGTATTCTTCCTCTGAACTCCAGTCCCGCCATGACCATTCGTGCGACCCAGAAGAAGATAATATCCGGCGCAGTGACGAGCGTGTCGGTTGGATAGAAATATGCGAGGTCTTCGTTCTCCTCCGGCCAGCCGAAAACCGAGAAGGGCCAGAGCCATGAGGAAAACCACGTGTCGAGCACATCTTCATCCTGCCGAAATTTATCGGAGCCGCAATGCGCACATCGCTCGGGCTTCGTCACCGACACAACGGGGTTCTTGCATTCGGGAGTCGGAGCGTCTCCGAGACAATACCACGCCGGAACGCGATGTCCCCACCAGAGCTGGCGCGAAATGCACCAGTCGCGGATGTTCGTCATCCAGTGTTCGTAGACTTTTGTCCAGCGGTCGGGATAAAATTTAATGTCGCCGTTCATGACGACGGCAAGCGCTTTATCGGCGAGCAGTTTCATCTTCACGAACCACTGGTCGGAAAGATACGGCTCGATCACGGTGTCGCAGCGGTAACAGTGGCCGACGCTGTGCACGTGGTTTTCGGTCTTTTCGAGCAAGCCCTCTTTTTCAAGGTCGCGGAGTACCTCTTTCCGGCACTCATAACGGTCCATGCCGCGGTATTTTGTCGGGACGTGCTCGTTCATTTTTCCCGACGTGTCCATGACGATAATTTTTTCGAGCGCATGCCGCTCGCCGATTTGGTAATCGTTCGGGTCGTGAGCCGGCGTCACTTTCACCGCGCCCGTTCCGAATGACGCATCGACAAAATCATCCGCGATGATCGGGATGGCACGGTGGGCGAGAGGGAGGCGTACTTTTTTCCCAACGAGATGAGCATACCGTTCGTCTTTTGGGTTGACTGCGACTGCGGTGTCTCCGAGCATCGTTTCGGGCCGCGTTGTCGCGACGGTGATGTGCCCATCCCCCGACTCCAGCGGATAGTGCAAGTACCAGAGATGGCCGTTGCTCTCCGAAAAATTCACCTCGTCGTCGCTAAGCGCCGTATGATCTTTCGGGCACCAGTTGACGATGTATTTTCCTTTATAGATGAGCCCCTTGTTATAGAGCCGGACAAAAACTTCCTGCACGGCATCCGAAAGTCCCTTATCCATCGTAAATCGTTCGCGCTGCCAATCGCATGAAGTGCCCAGCTTGCGCAATTGTTTGATGATCGTCCCGCCGTAAAGCTCTTTCCATTGCCACACTCGCTGCACGAATTGTTCGCGTCCCATTTCGCGGCGGACAATGCCTTCTTTCATCAACGACTTTTCAACGACGTGCTGCGTTGCAATTCCCGCATGGTCGGTGCCGGGCACCCAACAGGTCTCGTACCCCTGCATCCGCCGCCAGCGAACGAACACGTCCTGCAGCGTATTGTTGAGCACATGTCCCATCGTAAGAATGCCGGTGATGTTCGGCGGCGGAATGACCACCGTGTACGGCGTTTTCTGTTTGTTCGGGACGCCGTGAAAAAAGCCGTTCGATTCCCAGAACTGGTACCACTTGTCTTCGACTTCTTGAGGCGCGTACGATTTCGGAAGTTCCTGCATTCTGCTTTTCGCTATTGATCCTGTTGATGTAATCCCGTGGGGCGGCGAGACAGCCGGCGTCCGCTCTATCGTTCCAGGGCGAGGCTTAAGGCCGTCGTAAGTTTCAAAACGTCTTTCGTCGTTTTGTCGAGGCGATTGCTGATGATCGTGACGAGATTTTTCAAGACGTGGTAGCCGATCTCATGGTCGGATTCGGTCAGTTTAAAAAAATCTTCTTGGGCGATTTCTGCGATCGCGCATTTCGACGTCGCGATGACGCTGGCGGAACGCTCGGCATTGCCGTCGAAAAGGGCCATCTCGCCGAAGAATGCGTAATCGTCTCCGGTAAACCGGATGAGCGATTTATCCCGCTGGTCCATTCCATGCCCCGCAACTTTCAAAAGCAGGGTCTTCGAGACCTCTACTTCGCCGTCAAGAAGGATGAACATGTTCCTCCCCTTGGATCCTTCCTTGATAATGACGGTTCCCGCATCGACCGTCCGTTCGGAAATGATCTTTCGGATCAGTTCGAGTTTGTCGTCGGCGAGGTCGGTGAAAAGGGGGATCCGTTTGAGAAAGTTGATATCGATTTTTTTCATGGAATTCCGCGATGCTATGATTTGTCGTTGTCGATCGTCCCGATGATGATGCCGAGGTCTTTCTTCTGGATCACGTAGTCGAACGGCGGATTGACGTCCACTCTCATTCCCATCCGCTCCGCAACGTTGATCCCGGCCTCCTTGAATTTTCGCTCGATAAATGTGTCGACGGCGGACATGTCGTGCGAGAGGATGTCGTTCAGGCTCACGGTCTCTTCTTCGGTGACGATCCCGATGAGGGTCCAGTTTTTCGTCTTCTTGAAATGGAGGAACAACTGTTCGAACGTTTTCTCGACAAATTGCTCGGGGATCGCGACGCGATGGATGTCGTTTCCGTACTCGTAATCGAGGATCTCCATCGCCACCTGAGGCGCTCCGGGATAGAGGATCTGGTTTGCGAGAAAGAACCCGACATGCTGATCGCTGACGATCACGTCGTCCGCGTTCGCTCGTTTCACGTGCTGATAATTTTCCTTGTTGATGATATGGGCGAACACTTTCAGCTTTGGGTTGAGCGATTTCATCGTGAGGAGGGCGAGCAGCGTTTTGTCGTCGGAGAGCTGCCCTTCCTTCGATGTCGTATCGGGAACCAGGAGCGCGGCGTACGCCGCCTTGACGTTCGTCCGGTTCAGCACCGGCTCGCGCGAATAATCTCCCCGGACGAACTTCACTTCGAGGTTCGGGTATGCTTCGCTGACGACCTCCATCAGCTCCGGCTGGGCTTCGTTCGCGAGAACGACTTTCATCTGTGAGCTGGCAGAACTGTACCTGTTGAGGATGCGGAGGATTTCCTCAACATGCGCGTTCCATCCGCAGATAAGCGTATGGCCTGTAAAATCGATGTCTTGCAATCCTTGGCTCTCCTTAATTTTTCGCGCGACGAAAACAGACGAGATCGTCGCCGTGAATAGTGAAATGAGGATGAGACCGCCGATGATGGTCGCCGATCCGACGATTCTTCCGGCGGTCGTGATGGGCACTTTGTCGCCATACCCGACAGTTGCAACCGTGACGATCGACCACCAGAGCGCATCGCCGAACGTCTGGAACTGACGGGAGTTTTCCCGGCTCTCCGATAGGAGCATGAAAAATGCCGCGACTGTGATCGTCAGGACGATGACAACCGACAGCTGAGCAAGCTGATTCTTCCGGAACAACTTCACCGTCTGGCTGAACGCCGTGGCTAAGTCATGTCTCATCGATAGATGGAAATTGTTTTGGCAAGATGTGCATCGTTGCCGACCCTGTCTTTCACATCGATCTGGAGCGTATAGCGCCCCCTCGGCAACGGATCGATGGGATCATAAAACACAATTCTCTTTTCCGGATCGTACTCGGGCATAATTGGCTCGCCGTTAAGATGTGCGGTGAGGTGATCGTCGTCGATGCCGGAGAGATTGTCGCGCACTTTGAAAGAAAAGAGCGCGTGCCTCTTTTGATTGATGGATGATGCATGCCATCTGCTGATAACCGGTTTCCGCGTATCATCGAGTATGGCAAAAGTGCCGAGCGTTAAACCGTCGCGTAGGACAAGCGTATGCGTTTGCCGGTTCCGCTCGGTCCCTAAAAAGTTCCATCCTCCGCCGCTATTGACGTAGAGCGCGAGTTGGTCGTCCGATTCCATCTCGGCGGGATAATTCATGGAAACGCTCATTCCGTCCCGAAGCAAGACGTCGCGCGGATACACCTCGTACCGCAGAGGCCCTCTCTGAGTGACGATCGGGTGGAGAGGAGAAAAGACCGACCCGGCAGGAAATGTGATGACAAAATTTCCATCGTCGGATCGGATCGATCTTCCTTGAGATGGAGACACGGTGTTCATCGTGAAGGAATTGAACACCTCGCTCCGCTTGCCCCCGATCTCGACGAACGCCTTGACATACGACGTCCCGCTGTAGGTTTCGGATAACTTATAGATGCCCGTATAGTCGTTGACATCGATCGCGTGGAGGGGAACCGCTGAGACCGAGTGTTCTTGCTGGATTTGTAGCGACGGCATCGCCGTAAACGGGACCGACGAGCTTAACCTCACGCGCAAAAACGCCCCTTCCTCCTCGGTCGAAATCGTCGCTTCACCCGCGGAATGCGGTTGCGTAAGAAAATGATAGACCGGAAAGGAACGTGTCCCCCAAATATTTTTCGCTATAACGCGAACAACGTCGGCCGATTTGAGATCGACGGGGAGCGAAAGAGAATCTCCGTTGTGCCCTAAATTCTTTGCACTGAACTCCTGAACCTTCCATGACCGGGAAGAGAGCCCCTTTGTTCCGACTTCAACCGAGGCGACTTTGTCGCTGTTCGGCATATATGCAGTGACCGATCGGTCGGATGCACTCACGATCTCGACTTTTGGCGGGTGGTTCAGCACGAACGTTCCGGCCAAGACAGAAGTATTGCCGGAATAATCGGATGCGATGATCTTGAATTGATGAGTTCCCTCCGAACAGTTCGCAGGGTTGACGATGCCGTCCAACTGGCTTCGTCGGTCATAAAATGGAAGAGTGTTCCCTTCGTCGACGTAAAGTTTTTGAAACCGACCCTTTCGTTCTTTCCACATAGCCCAATCGAAATCCAGCCCTACTTGCCTCGTCTCATCCTCGGGGAAGCGGTCGCGGCGCGATGTAAAAATTGTCTTCCCATCGATCTGGAATTCAAAGGAATAAACGCTTGACCGGTATCTCGTATTATTGAACCGGTCCGCGGCGTCTATTGAAAAACCGATCGCTCCGGTCGCCCGGATCACGCCATCGATCGAGTAGGAGGATCTGGATCTGGTTCGGGCGCGATATATTTTCGGCGCAAATTCATAATCGACGAACGAATTCTCATCCATCGGCGAAATTGCCAGTCTCCGAAACACCGGCGGCTCGGTGTCGTGAAATTGCCGAATGTTCGGAAAAAGGAGCGGGTTTACAGGATTGAAATTCTCATCGCGTATCTCGAAATGGAGATGAGCGCTTCCAGAGCCGCTCTCCCCGCTGTACGCAACCACCTCGCCTTTGCGCACGGGAAAATCGCCCGGCTGGAATTTCATGATGATCGAAAATTTGCCTTCTTTCAATTGTTCGGCGCGCACGGCTCGTTCAAGCGGATCCATGTATGCGCTGAGATGCGCATACGTTGTATAAAAACCGTCGGGATGACGGAGGACGAGGAACCGCCCGTATCCGTACGGCGAGATCTCGATGCGGGCGACATACCCGTCCCGTGAGGCGTAAATGTTCTCGCCGATCCTGTCGCCCGTCCCGATGTCGAGACCCGCGTGGAAGTGCGACGAACGAAATTCCGCAAACGAGGAAGTGATCTTGGGCCTCACGCTAATCGGCCAGATGTAATCGTTCATGTCGGTTTTGATCGAATCGAACGGAGCATAGATCGCGTCGACGGAAGTTTCGTTTGGCAATCCGGCCTTTGGAATCGGGCGGAAGGCGACATCCTCAAAAAATAAAAGCCCGAGTGCGCAACCCGCGAGAATTAACCGGGCGCTATAGAATTTTGCTTTGGTGATCAATGTGCTTTTGCCGGAGTTCTGTAATCGGAAGAAACGACGTTGTGCCGCAGCGCCCCAACGCTGGGAATTTCTGCTTCGATGACGTCTCCCGGAGAAACTTTTCCGACTCCTTCCGGAGTGCCTGTATAAATAACGTCCCCTTCTTCCAATGTGAAGATCGACGAAAGAAAAGCGATGATGAAGTCGATGTGAAAGATCATGTTCGATGTGTTCGAATGTTGGCGCTCAACGCCGTTGACCTTCAGCGAAATATTCAAGTTGTGGGGGTCTGCGACTTGCGCTTTTGGGACAAAAGGGGACAAGGGCGCTGAAGTGTCGAACCCTTTCGCAATCGTCCAAGGGTTGCCCGCAGCCCTCGCTTCTTTCTGACGGTCCCGCATTGTCATGTCAAGACCGATGCCGTAACCCACTACAAAATCGTAGGCATCAGATTGTGCGATCTGTTTTCCCTTCCGTCCGATGAGCACAGTGAGTTCGACCTCATGGTGAACTTCATCGGAGAATTTTGGAATGACGATCGGCGCTCCGTTTTCGATGATCGCCGTTGACGGCTTTAAGAAAATGATCGGCGAGGAGGGAGCATTGCCGCCCATCTCTTTTGCATGGTCTGCATAATTTTGACCGAGGCAAAGAATTTTGCCGACCGTGAACTGCTTGTGAGACGGTAGAAGCGAAACAGCATTCATGATTTTGGGGTTAGAAAAGTTAAGCCGTCAAAAATATAGTCAAGAGGTGACACTTTATCAAGAGAGCGTTGAAGTGAGGATGGCTAAGGCGCTGGAATTAGGAGAGCCCAATTTTTTAAAAAAGCGCTTTCAAGTTTCCATCATATTTCATAAATTATTCAATGATTAGCTATGAAGGAAAATTTGTCACTAACGTATAGAAAAGCCGGCGTTAACATCACTGCAGGTGAAGAAGTTGTTGAAAGGATCAAGGGGAGGGTCAGGGCGACCTTCACACCGAATGTTCTTACCGACATCGGAGCTTTTGGAGCTTTTTACAAAGCTTCTTTCCCAAAATTTACAAATCCGGTTCTCGTCTCAAGTGTAGATGGAGTTGGAACAAAGCTCAAAGTTGCAATCGAGCTAAAGCGATTTGACACTGTGGGGCAAGATCTGGTGAACCACTGCGTGAACGACATCGCGGTGTGCGGAGCCGTCCCCCTTTTTTTTATGGACTATTTTGCGGCAGGCAAATTGCTCCCGGATATGGCGCAAAAGGTGATAGGGGGATTTGTCAAAGCATGCAAGCTTAATCATTGTTCTTTAATTGGGGGTGAAACTGCGGAAATGCCCGGGTTGTATAAGAAGGGAGATTTTGACCTTGCTGGCATGATCGTTGGAGTTGTCGAGAAGAAAAAAATTGTAGATGGAAAACAAGTCCGCCCAGGCGATATTCTCATCGGGCTGCCGTCTACAGGGCTCCATACGAACGGGTATTCCCTCGCACGGAAGGTTCTGTTATCCCGATTTTCACTTCGCAAGTATCAAAAGGAATTGAAGGGATCCATTGGCAATGCCTTGATGGCGGTCCATCGGTCTTACCTTTCTCCCATTAGGCTCCTATTGTCTCACAAACTTGTCCACGGGATTTCCCATATTACAGGGGGCGGAATTGTTGGCAATACGATGCGCGTAGTCCCGAAAGGGCTGGCACTCGCGGTCGATTGGGAAGCATGGCTCCGACCGCCCATCTTTTCTATGATCCAAAGATCGGGCAATGTGCCCGAGCGTGATATGCGCCGGACGTTTAATCTCGGTGTCGGGCTGATCTTCATCGTTCCTGCAGCGAGGGCCGATGAAGCGCGAAGGCTTCTCATGCATCATCACGAACATCCGCTTTTTTTAGGGGAAATTAAGACTGCCTAAGAGGCATTCGTCACAGCATTCGAGTTTGGGGAATGGCTATATTTTTCGCCTTACATATAAACAATAATCACACAAGACCCCCGGGGGGATAAGTATACACTGATTCTGAAAGGATAAATGGTTAAAGAAATGGCCTCCGATTGGCAGTCTCCAAATAATTTAGAGTTGCCAAAAGAAGAGCTGAAGAATCGGCTTCTCGAAGCCCAAGGCTTTTCAAAAAAAATCAGCACGCTTAATGAAATTTCCCTCAAGATCGATGAAGCAAGCACCCGCGACGAAATATTAGCAATTCTTCGTGCGGAAGTATCCTGGCTCATTGAAGGCGAATGTGCATTCATCAGCCTGCTCAACAGAAACAAGACCCACTACAGCATCAATACACTCAGCCGTGTTGCAGATGCTCTTGAGATCGACCACGAGCTTTTTCCCGTGGATGTCGGCATGCCGGGATGGGCGATTCAGAACCAGACCGGAATTTTTGTCGACGTCGAATCCTCTCCCGCG
The DNA here is from genome assembly GCA_035500675.1 of Bacteroidota bacterium. Taxonomy (GTDB): domain Bacteria; phylum Bacteroidota; class Ignavibacteria; order UBA10030; family UBA8401; genus JAGVPT01. Next base: position 39,401 of record DATJXA010000058.1, read on the forward strand.
TTCAACCCCCAGCTCGAAGGACGCCTTGTCGAGATCGGCATTAAATCACTCCTCATCGTTCCTCTCCGGACGAGCACTGAAGTGATCGGCGCGATCGGGTTCGGGTCGTCAAAGGTCGCTGCGTATAACCAGCCCGATATGTGGATCGCACAGTTGCTCAGCTTCCACATCGCAATGTCGCTACGGCACACTGCGCTGTTCGACAGCGCCCAGAGACGCCTTTCACAGATCGAGCTCGTCAATCGCATTGCAAGCCGTCTGACCTCGACGCTCGATTTCGACAAGATGCTTGAATTTGCGGCAGAGGCGATCCAAAAGAATTTCAATTATTTCGACGTCACTGTGTTCACCATCGACCGCGAAACACACGATGCGGTGCTTGCGGCTCATTGCGGCAACTATGTGGATTTCCTTCCGCATGGATACAGGCAAAAACCGGGCGTCGGCATTGTCGGCTGGGTTGCGATGTATGGGGAGCGGATTTTGGCGAACGACGTCTCCCTGGAGAGCCGTTACCTCGCTTACGCTTATCACAACACGAACTCCGAGCTTGCGCTGCCGATCAAGGTGGGAACGGAGGTTGTCGGGATTCTCAACGTGGAGGATACAAAACTCCATGCGTTCGACGACACCGACGTGCTCGTGCTCAGCACGCTCTGCGACCAGTTAGGAAGCGCGATCCACAACGCAACGATGTACAATGAGATCAGGGAATCGAACAAAAAGCTTCTGGAACTCGACAGGCTGAAGTCCGATTTCGTAGGGATCGTCTCGCACGATTTTCGTACGCCCCTGTCGAGCATCATGCTCGCGGCGAAGTCGCTCGTGAAGAAGGAGATCGCTGCCACCAATCAACACGTTCGGGAATACCTCAACATCATCATCGACCAGGCGACGAAGCTGAGCCAGCTCGCTGAAGATACGCTGACAATAACGAAAATGGAGTCCGGCCAGCTCAGCTACTATTTCAAACTGGTGAATATTGAGACGCTCGTGAAAGAGGCCGTTTCGATGGTGAAATTCTCGAACCGCCATCAGATGCAATATAATATCGAGCTCGATGCGTCATTCGTCAAAGGGGACCAGAGCAAGCTGCGGCAAGTGCTGTTAAACCTCGTTTCGAACGCGGTGAAATATTCGCCGAGAGGGGGAGAGATCGAGATCTCCGTTGTGAGCCACAGCCACGACGAAATACTCCTGACGGTAAAGGACTGCGGCATCGGAATTCCCGAGAATCAGCTTGAGAAACTCTTCCAGAAATTCTCGCGGGTGGATTCGGTCGAGGTGAACAACATCAAAGGGTCGGGTCTGGGCCTATGGATCAGCCGCGAGATCATCAGAGCACACGGCGGAAAGATCTGGGTCGAGAGCGAAGTGGGCGTTGGGAGCAGGTTTATGTTTACGCTGAAGAAGGGGAATTGAGCGTAGGCTGAA
>DATJXA010000059.1:0-14621 GCA_035500675.1 Bacteroidota bacterium
GACGGAAAAAGAGAAATTCCCTTTGACGAGTACTTCCTCGGGTACAGGAAAACCGCGAAGCGCGACGCTGAGATTATTGCAGGGATCACTATTCCCAAATGGAAAAACGGGACGATTGTCCGCTCCTACAAGGTATCAAAAAGAAAAGACTTAGATATATCGACCTTGAGCGGCGGCTTTAGAATCGACCTCAGCAAAGATGGCCGTGTCGATAGTCTGGTCCTTGCGTACGGCGGCATGGCTGAAAAGACCAAACGTGCTACCTCTGCCGAAAATTTTATAAAAGGAAAACGCTGGGCCAGGGACACGGTCGAGCATGCAATGCCTCTTGTGGATAAAGATTTTACGCCGATATCGGATGCAAGGGGAAGCGCTGAATTTCGGAAAGTGGCCGCGAGGAATTTGCTGCTGAAATTTTGGGCGGATACCTCTAATGATTATTGATTTATGGAGGGGACTGAATATATTTCTCAAACGCAACTTAATTCATTGATTGAGGATCGTAACGCAATTTGCAAATTTCTCTATTCGATCCTTCACGCTACTCGGATCACAAAGAAAGCTAATTCCATCATTCATCGTTGCTGATTACTCATTAATCATTCACAATGCTTTTTCCCCACGAATCCGCCTCCAAACACGTTACCGGTGAGGCGGTATATATTGACGATATTCTTGTCAACGATCAGCTCTTGGTTGGCCGGGTCGTTTATAGCCCTCACGCCCATGCTCGGATCGCGTCGTTTGATTTGAGCGAGGCAAAAAAAGTTCCGGGCGTTCATGCGGTATTGAGCCATAGGGATATTCCAGGCCACAACCAAATGGGACCCGTCGTGAAGGATGAGTTATGTCTGGCGATAGATGAAGTCGTGTGCATAGGTCAGGCTCTTTTTTTGATTGCGGCCGAAACAGAAGAACAATGTCGTGAGGCAGAACGCAGAATCAAAATCGCGTATGAACCTCTCGACCCGATTCTCAGCATTGAAAAAGCGATCGAGAAAAATAGCTTGCTCGGGCCTCCGCGGACTATGCTTCGGGGTGATCCCGAAAAAGCTCTTAAGTCATCCGAACATACTGTTAAAGGAGAGCTCCGCACAGGCGCGCAAGAACATTGGTATTTAGAGACCCAGATATGCCTTTGTCTTCCCGGCGAAGGGAAAGAAATTAATGTCTTCAGTTCCACGCAACATCCGTCCGAAACACAGACACTGGTTGCGGAGGTGCTTGGCATCAACAGGAACGAGGTTGTCGTAGAAGGTCGCAGGATGGGAGGAGCGTTCGGTGGGAAGGAAACGCAGGGAAATCATGCAGCCTGCTGGGCGGCTCTTCTTTGCAAGGCGACACAAAGGCCTGTGAAAGTGCGTCTGTTTAGAGATGACGACCAAAAAATGACGGGAAAACGTCATCGCTTTTTGTCTCGCTACGAAGCCGGTTTCGACGGCGATGGAATGATCAGTGCAGTAAAGGTGGAGTTGAACAGCGATGCAGGGTGCGCGACCGACCTTTCCTTCGCAATCATGGAAAGAGCGATGCTTCACGTCGACAATTGCTACTTCGTCCCGAACTTTTCTGTCGTCGGCCGGGCATGGAAAACGAATCTGCCGTCAAATACGGCGTTCAGAGGATTCGGCGGTCCGCAAGGCATGGCGGTCATCGAAACGATCGTCGACAGGATTGCGCGCGTTCTAAAAAAAGATCCTCTTGAGATCCGTGTCAAAAATTTTTACGGCATCGATTCGCGCAACGTTACCCATTACGGGCAAACGGTCGAGCATAACCGGCTTTTCCAGCTTTACGACAAACTGATCGAGTCGTCCGAATATAAGAAGCGAAGGGAGGAGGTCGATCGCTTCAACGAATCAAATGAGTTTCAAAAGCGTGGATTGGCGATGACTCCCGTAAAGTTCGGAATTTCTTTTACAACCACGCACTTGAACCAGGCCGGAGCTTTGGTCAACGTTTATGGAGACGGGACGATTCTGGTCAATCATGGCGGGACCGAAATGGGCCAAGGCCTCCACACGAAAATTCAACATATTGCTGCCTCGGAATTCGGTGTGAGTTCAGACCGCATAAAAGTGAACGCGACGAACACATCGAAGGTGCCGAATACTGCGGCGACGGCGGCATCGGCAGGAGCCGACCTCAATGGAATGGCCGTGAAAAACGCGATCGAAAAATTAAAGGAGCGCATTGCCGCGGTTGTGGCAAAGACTTTTTCAGAAAAGAACCCTGCCGTTCCGTCGTCGCCTAATTCCATAATATTTGAAAACGACAAAATTATAGATGCGGATCGCCCCGAGAGAACGATTCCTTTTGCCGAGGCGATGCAGCTGATGTTCACGAATCAGGCGAGCCTCAGCGCGACGGGCTACTATAAAACGCCGAATATCGGATGGGATAAAGTGAAAGGATGGGGGCGTCCGTTCAATTATTACGCTTTCGGCATGTGCGTTTCGGAAGTTCAAGTTGATGTGTTGACGGGACGGCATACGATACTCCGCACCGATATTCTTCATGATGTGGGCGATTCGCTCAATCCGTTGATCGACCTTGGCCAGGTTGAAGGAGGATACATCCAAGGAGTGGGATGGTGCACAACCGAAGAGATCAAATGGGACGATGCGGGCAATCTGCTGACTCATTCTCCGGATACTTACAAAATTCCATCGGTTCAGGATATTCCTAAAGATTTTCGCGTCGCGCTTCTTACAGGCGTTCCGAACCCAAATGCTGTGAGAAAAAGCAAGGCCGTGGCAGAGCCTCCGCTTATGCTTGCATTTTCAACATGGCTTGCGATCAAAGATGCGATTTCGGCAGTGGCGCATCATGAATATGAGCCGGATTTCTCCCTGCCGGCGACAAACGAGGTCATCCTTTTGTCGATCGAGAGATTGAAAGAGCGGATGAAGGAAAAGCAGGCGTTGGAGGTGACGAGCTGAGTTCGGCAGAAATAAATTTCGCCGCCGTAGTTCTTGCCGCCGGTTACTCGTCGCGCATGAGCCAATGGAAACCCGGGCTGACCTTCCGCAACACTCCGCTCATCGTCCGCGCGATTGAGCCGACTGCTGAGGTTTGCGGTCAAATAATTATCGTGGGGGGCTACCGGTTTGAAAGTTTGAGAAGCCTTGTTTTCGACAGCACGAAGATCGCCGACTCGCTAAAGAAAAAAATTACTTTCGTGGAGAACAAGGAATTTACGGCGGGAATGTTCTCTTCAGTTCAAGCGGGTGTGAGATGTATAGAACCGTCGATCGATGCAGCATACATCGTTCCCGGGGATATGCCGATGATCCTCGCTGGAACGTATGCAGCATTAGCTCGTTCGTCGCAAACGGCCCCCGAGATCTCCGTTTTCATTCCGGCCATAGTAATTGACAAAAAAGATGAACCGGGTCAACGACGTCAAAAGAAAGGCCATCCGATTCTTGTTCGGCGGAACGTTTTTCAGCCGCTCCTTTCCGAAGACAAAGGGAGCACGTTGCGAAATCTGTTGAGCGGGTTCCCCGCAAAGGTCTGTGTCGTTCAGGATGAAGGGATTGGGATAGATATTGATGAGGAAGCCGACCTAGCAAATCTCGAATCGACGTTACAAGTCAAAGACACTGAGCGGTCCACGCTGTCATAATTTCTCCCATTCTTTGGCCAGCATCCTGTACACGATCAAATCCACAAAGTGGTCGTAAAGCCATTCCCCGTCTTTAATGACGCCTTCCATTGTAAAGCCTAGCCGTTGAGGGATTGCGCAACTTTTTTTATTGCCGGTTGCGCAACGTATCTCTATGCGATTCATTCCGTATTCTCGGAACCCAAAATCGACCATCGCCTGACACGCCGTAGTCATGATGCCTTTGCCCTGAAATTTTTCGCCGAGCCAGTATCCGATAAGCACAATTCTGTTTTGCCAATCTATCGGATGGAATCCAATGAATCCCGCCAAATCGAGTTCATACCAAATCCCGGCTTGAAATCCTCTGTTGTTAAAGTGCTGTTCTTGTGCGGCGCGTATGAACGCGTACGTGTCTTCAATATCGGTATTTGAGTCGAGCCATGGAAGCCATTGGCGAAGGTGTCGCCGGTTATCGTCGACGAGGCGAAAGACAGTATCCGCATCTTTTTCTTCGACGGGCCGAAGTTCTAGCGGAAAATCGTGGCGCAGAGGAATTTTCATGACAAGCCTTTTGGTGTATCCAAAGTATCACTATGAAAAAGCAATTGCAAGATAAACGGCGAAAGGGTAGTGGTACGTTTTTGGCATTTTTTTTCCCGTTATGTGGATGCCCGCCAGAAGCATGCGGGCATGACGAGTGCTTGGGCAACGTCATTCCCGAACGTTTCTATCGTGAATCCAAAACGTGCCACTACCCGCGCTTGAACCGTCGTTCAATTTCCCGTACTTTAGGCCACTATGTCGGACAGGAAAAAATACATCGCACATCTCGACCTTGATTGCTTCTTTGTCTCGGTGGAAAGGATCAAGAATCCGTCGCTGAATGGAAAGCCGGTCGCCGTAGGAGGGAGCCCGGAAGGACGCGGCGTCATCGCTTCGGCGTCGTACGAGGCGAGAGCGTTCGGCGTTCGTTCTGCAATGCCCGCGCGTCAAGCGCTCCAAAAGTGTCCGCAACTCATTATGGTGGGCGGGCATCACAGAGAATACGGAATCTATTCCGACCGTTTGTATACGCGCATGCTTGATTTCACTCCGATCGTTGAACGGGCATCGATCGATGAAATGTATCTCGATTTCACCGGTTGCGAATCCCTCTACAATAATGACCTCCCGTCCTTTATGAAGACGCTGCAACAGCTTGTGTGGAAGGAGTTCTCTCTCCCTTGCACCATCGCGCTTGCATCGAATAAAATTCTCGCAAAGATTGCCGCGGGGACCGTCAAGCCGGCCGGAACATGCTTTGTCCCTCACGGTAAGGAAGCAGAATTTCTTGCGCCGCTAGGCATCGAAACATTACCGGGAGTGGGGAGCAAAACAGCGCCGTTGCTGCACGAAAGGGGATTTCACACCGTCGGCGACATCCAACATTCCTCACTCCCATATTTAAAAGATATTTTCGGCGAATCGGGAGAGCATTTCTTTGCAATGGCGATGGGAAAGGGGCCTGACGTCCTCACCGTTGAGGGAGAACGAAAGAGCATTGGCAGAGAAGAGACGTTCGGGCAAGATACTGGACACTTCGATCAGTTGGCGAATTATCTCCGCGAGTTGACGGAAGATGTGTGCTCGACGCTCCGGTCGCATCGGTGGAAAGCGAGAACAATAACGGTGAAGCTCCGCTATTCGGATTTTCGGACGTTCACACGGGCCGTGAGCGTCGAACCGACGGATGATGATATTGTCGTTTTCAATGCGGCAAAGAAGTTGCTGCGGACTGCGTATTCAGGGAAAAAGAAAATCAGATTGCTCGGCGTACGGTTGTCTCAATTCAATAACCGCGATGAAGTTGAGTTGGACCTTTTTCCTGACAAAGGCAAGCGGGCTCAAATGTTCGATGCAGTCGATAAGATTCGGGGAAAATTCGGAGACGATGTTATACACATCGGCAGGGGGGAATGAAGGGGAAGGCAATTACCGATACTGATCTTGTTATCGCCCGGCTGATTTCAAAGCTTGTTTTAGCAACTCCTGGATCGAAACGTCCTTTCCGTTGAGAGAAAGGAGCGCCGAGCGGATCGCGTTCTCTGCCGCGGCTCGATTGTAGCCGAGCGAGATCAAGGCCATGAGGGCCTCTGCCCGTATGTCATGATTCCCATCCGCACCCGATGAAACGCCCTGTTCAGGGGCTATTCGCGTAATTTTTTCGCGCAATTCCAAGATCAGCCGCTCTGCAGTCTTTTTTCCGATCCCGGGCACAGCTGTGAGCGCCGCAACGTTTCCTTGGCTGATGAGAATCCGCAAGCCGTCGGGTTGGATTCCGGAGAGAATTCCTTGAGCGATCTTAGGCCCTATTCCCGAAACAGAAATGAGAAGCCGAAATATCTCCCGCTCGGCTTCAGTCGCAAAACCGTAGAGTTGGAAAACGTCTTCCCGCACATGAACGTGGATCAAAACAGTGACGGCAGATCCTGTATCGCCAAGGTTCTCAAACGTCGAGAGAGGGATGCTGACTGCGTACCCGACCCCATTGACATCGACGACGATCTCGGTGGGGGATTTATGATGAAGGATTCCTTTAAGATGACTGAGCATTCGGGGAAACTAAAAGTTAAAAATTCAAAATGAAAAAGAGGCAAGGGTGAAAGCTGAGAACCGTTTCAGTGTGCAAAAAGTTTTCGTGACCGAGTTCCTCGTTTTCTTTTAATTTTTTCTTTTTGATTTGTCATTGTTTTTCACGACCCTCTCCGGATGAGCATCGACGAATGATTCCCAGCTTTTAAACGCCGAGCGCGGCCTCAGAATCCGGTGTGAATGGCACACAGCGACGGCCAATGCATCGGTGGCGTCGAAATGTTTCGGAATGACGGCGAGATGCAGCAGATTCTTCATCATGAATTGCACTTGTTCTTTGGATGCTGCGCCGTTGCCAACGACAGACTTTTTTATCTCGCGGGGAGAGTATTCGGTAATCGGGACCTCAAAGTTGACACCTGCGAGGATGAGGACGCCCCTCGCTTGTCCAATTTTGAGCGCGGATTGCGCATTCTTGCTGTAAAATGCAGTTTCGATGGCCAGCTCGTCGGGGTGAAACTTTTCTATGACTTTGCAAAGCTCGGCGTAAATTCTGCGGAGGCGAAGAGGCATACTTTCGCTCGCCCTGCTTGCGATAACCCCGACGTCTAGTACGCTGACCGACGTTCCCTTTGCTTTAACGACACCGTATCCCGTGATGAGCGTACCCGGATCAACCCCGAGAATAATCATCTGATTCGGACGCCGTCATGAAGCGAAGCTTGCGAGTACTTTTTCATCGATGTCAAAGTTAGCGTACACATGTTGGGTATCGTCGTGTTCTTCAAGCGCTTCCATCAATTTAAGGACTTTTTCGGCGTCAGGTCCTTCGACTCTCACCGTATTCTCCGGGACTTTATGGATCTCTGCTTCCTCGATAGGGATATGTTTATCCTCGATCGCTTTTTTTACCGCCTCGAATGTCTCGGGCGACGTCGAGATCTCGAATGAGTCTCCGTCGATTCGCAAGTCGTCGGCGCCGGCGTCGAGGACAATAGCGAGCATGTCGTCCTCTGTCATCGTGCCCTTTGTGGTCCTAATCGTTCCTTTGTTATGAAACATCCACGCCACGGATCCGGTTGCCCCAAACTTTCCACCGCTTCTTTCCAAGATGTGACGAATCTCGGAAACCGTTCTGTTTTTGTTGTCGGTCACCGATTCGATGATGAGTGCAACGCCCCCCGGGCCGTAACCTTCATACGTGACATCTTCATAAGACACTCCGGGAAGTTCTCCCGTTCCCTTCATAATTGCCCGTTTAATATTATCGGCGGGCATATTGCTGGCCTTCGCCTTATCGATGGCAAGGCGCAGCCGTGGGTTGCCTGTTGGGTCGCCTCCGCCTGACTTCGCGGCGATCGTAATTTCCTTGATGATCTGCGTGAACACTTTGCCTCTCCGCGCGTCAGTAACCGCTTTCTTTCTTTTGATTGTCGCCCATTTAGAATGACCTGACATATCGTGTCTCCTTGGGTTGTCGATTTCAGTTGTACTAGTTAACTCCGATTCCGCCCTCGGCGAGCCGGAGATCTTTTATCTTCAGCTGCGGAATTTGAACTCCCGAAAAATCGCTTTCATCCACTGCAAAGACGATATCGAAACGTCTATGACCGTTGTTGAAACGATCGAGCAGGTGGCCTAAGTTGAATCCTATGCAATCGATGGTGACATTGTTTTTTTTGATTTTAAACCGCAAGTGGTTTTTGCCGACGATTCGAGGGGTGCCAAGCGCCTCGACGTCTTTTGCCACAAATGTCGGTCTCATATTCTTGGGGCCGAACGGCGCGAACTGTTTCAACAAGCGCGTGAATTTCGGAGTGAGTTCGCTGAGGTCGATCTCCGCGTCGATCGTGATCACGGGCGTCAACAGGTCTTCTGTCAGCAGCTCCTTGACGACGGCGTTGAACGCTTCTTTAAATTCTTCGACCCGGTCGACCTCAAGCGTTAGGCCGGCGGCGTATTTGTGTCCGCCGAACTGGAGAAGTTTATCCTCGCAACGCTTTAATGCCTGATAGATGTTGAACCCGGCGATGCTCCGGGCAGAACCCTTCGCGACCCCGTCGACGGTTGTCATCATGATCGCGGGACGGTAGTATTTTTCAACCATACGCGAGGCGACGATCCCGACGACGCCGGGATGCCATTGTTCCTGGTGGAGGATGATCGCGCCGTCGCTTTCGACATCGAGAAATTCTTCGACGAGCTGCTGCGCGTGGATAAAAACATCCTCATCGATCTTCCTGCGATTGATATTTTCCTGCTCCAGTACTCGGGCAAACTCGATGGCGGAGTAGTAATCTTCCGTGATGAGAAGCTCGACTGCACGCTTCGCATCGCCGAGCCTCCCGACGGCGTTGATCCTCGGAGCCAGGACGAAAACGACCTGGCCGGTCGTCATCGCATCCGGTTTCAGCCCTGCGCTTTCGAGCAGCGCTTTGATGCCGGGGCGCGGATCCGTTGTGATGATCTCCAGCCCCATTTTCACGAAGACCCTGTTCTCATCGATGAGAGGGACGATGTCGGCCGTCGTAGCCAGCGCAACGAAGTCGAGATATTTTGTGACCGTAGGTTCTGTCCCCACGGTGCGTGCAAGGGCTTGAATAAGCTTGAACCCGACGCCGGTTCCGCACAGGCTCTTGAACGGATACGCGCACGAGGGCTTAAGCGGGTCGAGGACGGCAACGGCTTTCGGCAATTGGTCGTTCGGCTCGTGATGGTCACAGATGATGACATCCATGCCGAGCGAACGGGCATACTCTACCTGATCGACGGCGGTGATACCGCAATCGATCGAAACCAGCAAACTGGTCTTTTGCTCTTTTGCATGGTTGATGCCCGCCACGGAAATGCCGTAGCCTTCCTTGATCCGGTCGGGGATGTAGTATGAAACGTCGCAGCCAAGTTCCTTGAAGAAGAGGTAGAGCATGCCGGCCCCGTTTGTGCCGTCAACGTCGTAATCTCCGTAGACAAGAATTTTTTCATTCTTGGTCCTCGCCGCCAGTATCCGTTCGACCGCTAGATACATCCCATCCATCAAGAACGGGTCGTGAAACTGTTCTTCGGATGGGCGGAAGTAGCGCCGGGCTTTCTCAAAATCGTCGATGCCTCGGTTGACGAGGATGGTTGCGAGGGAGGGGGGGATCGTAAGCTCATCGGACAGCTTCTTGACCAACGATGGATCCGGCGGTTCCGATATTGTCCACCGGTATTCTTTGACAGGTGTCAATGCTTTTCTCCTCTAAGTGATTGAACGCGTGACGCACACCGACAGCGTGTGCTCACGGCATTCAATTCCTGATTTGAAAAAGCATCTACATCACATGCGACGCCGATCTTCGTGCATTATTTCTGAGGTACGCCGATAAGCCGAATTCTGTCTTTCCCGGCCATCCTTACGGGTAGCGGGAGAGGCAATCATTTATCTCGTATCGTTTTTACAAACGAACTGAAGCGACCTACCCATTCCGCTTTTGCTCGCGCAAAGTTGAGCAGGCATCTCTTCTTCCAGCCGCCGAAGCGATCGGAAAGCGGAATTTACGCGGTCTTTCTCCCGGTGGGGTTTGTCATGCCGGCGTCATCACTGGCGCCGCGGTGCGCTCTTACATTAAGGCCGCCGAAGCAGCCCGCACCTTTTCACCCTTACTGGGCAGCATTATCAATGCAACCCAGCGGTATATTTTCTGTGACACTATCCGTAAGATCACTCTTCCTGGACGTTATCCAGCACCGTGCCCGTCCCGCTTCGTGGAAACGAATCAGGATGGAGTTCGGACTTTCCTCCTAAATAATGTACATCGTTATTTAAGCGATTGCCTGACGTACGCTCAGTTGTGCATGCACGAATAATGTTCGAGCGAGTCAGCATGTGATATAGATGATTGAATTACATTCTTTGACAACTGACGGCCCCGATGTTTTATCAGGGTTGTTCGTCAATACTATCGTTTGCCAATGCATCCGCTTCGCGGTTGAGTTCGCGCGGGACATGCATGATTGAAAATTCGATCTGCAATCCGTGAATAAGCTCTCGGACCTTGTCGTACAGTTTCTTCAATTCCCGGTCTTTCACTTTATACTGTCCGTTGAGTTGCCGCACCATCAACTCGCTGTCGGAATGCATGACAAGCCGGGTGCATGAAATTTTATTTCTCGCCCGCAGTTCAGTAAACTGGAGCAGGCACTCGATGAGCGCCGAATACTCGGCAACGTTGTTCGTCACCTTCCCCAGATATTTTTTTTCTTTAAGAAGAGTCTCGCCGGATTCACTTCGAAGGACGATCCCGATGCCTCCCGGCCCGGGGTTCCCGCGGGCCGCTCCGTCAGTGAATCCATGGATCGTCATGCCGCCGCTTCTGTTGCCTGCGCGAGTTCCGCCGAGATAAGGATCCTCCCGCAGTGTTCGCACATGAAGATCTTGTCCTGTGTGCGTATCTCGAGCAAGCGCTGGGGCGGGATCCTGTTGTGGCATCCGCCGCATGAGTTGCGTTTTACTGGAACGACGGCTTTTCCGTTGCGGGCTTTCCTGATACGGTCGTAACGGGAAAGAGTATCCGCTTTCAGCCGTACAACGATTTTTTCCCGCTGATGCTTGAGCCCGAGCTCTTCGTCTTCGTTTGCTTTGGAGACTTCCGCCAATTCCGCCTTCCGTTCATTGAGGATGGCTTGTTGTTCTTCCAGTTGCTTTGTCAAGGTTTCGATCTCCGCCTTGGCTGCCGTCATGGCCGATTCGAGAGTTTCAAACTGCTTCTGCAGGGTTTTGATCGATTCGGTGGCGAAGTCGATCTCCTTCGTCAACGCGTCGTATTCTTTATTGCTTCGGACTTCGTACTGTTGCTTTTTATATTTTTCGAGCTTCTCTTTGAACTCAAGGATGTCGACGTCCGCTTTGTCGCGGGCGACGACGGACGAAGTGACGATATCCTGCTGTGTTTTGATAAGCCCGTTGAGTCTGTCAACTTCTGTTTGTAGCGTCGCTACTGCTTCCGGCAAATCGCCTTTCATGTCTTCAAGGTCGTCTAAAGAACTATCAACTCGTTGCAGCCGGTACAACATCGTCAGAATGTCTTCCAATGCTTACTCCTTTACTGCGGTTCAGTGACTAGATATACGATACTGGGTTTGTATTTTTTCTTGTGATCAAAACTTTTGATGACGCATGGTGCGCGCGTACGATCGATTTTATTCGCGCGGCCAGCGTTGGCAAAACATGGCGCTCTGTCTCGTAATGGCCTGCATCGACGAGGACGATATCTCGCTCCGCATCCTGAAAGCTATGATATTTGACGTCTGCCGTGATAAATGCATCCGCTTGTTGCCGCACAGCCTCCTCCATCGCTTCGATTCCAGCTCCGCCACAGACCGCGACGCGTCTGATGCCGCGGGCAGCTTTGCCGGTGTATCGCAACAACGGCACGCCCAGAGTCCTTTTTGTGCGGGAAAGAAATTTTCCCTGCGAAAGAGTTTCCGGAAATTCTCCGATAGCCCCGAGCCCATGTTCCTGGTCGTCGTTATGAAGAGGGATGAGGTCGTATGCAACTTCTTCATAAGGATGCGCTTTGATCATCGCCGGCACCACTTCGCGCATATTCCCTACCTCAACGATCATTTCCAGCTTCGTTTCACGCGTTTTCTCCAGGACGCCCGCGGAACCAACGAAGGGGTGCGACCCGCGCGTCCCTTTGAACGTCCCAATGCCTTCCGAACGAAAGCTGCATTCCTCATACTTTGTAAATGTTCCTCCGCCGGCGCGATGCATTGCTCCGGCAACCTTTTCAACATATTTCTCGGGGACAAAGACGACAACCTTGAGAATGCTTGCCTTGAGATGTGTAAGCATTCTGACATTCTTTAACCCTAAAATCGAAGCCATCGCAAAACTTACGCCTCCCTGAACGTGGTCAAGATTCGTGTGGGCGGCATACAAATTTATTTTTCGCTCCGCGAGATAGAGGGCGATTTCACCCGCCCTGGATTTCTGTGTCAAAGAACGAAGAGGATGGAACAACAACGGGTGATGCGTGACGATCAGGTTTGCACGACGTTCGACGGCTTCTTTCGCCGCCTCTAAAGTAACATCCAACGCAAGGAGAATATTTGTGACCGTCGCATCGGTTCGCCCGATCTGGATCCCCGTGTTGTCGCCTTTCCATGCTGTTGCAGGCGGGATCCATTCTTCAATGGCGCGTTGAAATTCTCCGAGTTTCACTCGACCTAGTATCAAAAAAAAGTCCCGTTGGTTGGACGGGACTTTCGTTAAGCGAATAACCGAATCTGAATTCTGTTGGTCAGAAGTTTGGTGGAGAAGATTTCATCCACCATCGTAAATTTTTCCTTCATCTTTTTCATCTGTGCGATAACACTCACTGGGAACAAAATACTAAATCTCCAAGAAAGATGCAAGAAAGGGTGGAAAGTTGATCAAAGAAATGATTCGCACGGTTCATGACCCGCACTTCATGTGCTGAGTCCGTCTTGACTTTGCCCCCGTTTTTCGCTACTTTTTTGCAGTTTTTAACAAGCAGTTTGACGTTCTTTTCTTCTTGTACGAGCCGGAGTTTGGCGTTTGATCACGGAATATGGTTACGATGTTTTTTTTAGCATAACGCTCATCTGTTGTGTGATTGTCGCAGGTTCCCTCCTCTTTATCGTCAATCCCTTTGTCGAATACGCCGCTATCGTTCTGGCAGGAGCAGTGTTCCTCTTTGCGCTTAACTTTTTTCGCGACCCCGAGCGTACGCCTCCATCTGGGGACGACATCGTCATCTCTCCGGCCGACGGAACCGTCGTCGCTATCAAGGAAGTCGACGAAGAGCATTATCTTAAAACGAGCGCCCTACAAATCAGCATTTTCATGTCCCCTTTGAACGTCCATGTCAACAGGGTGCCGATTTCGGGCAAAGTGGGATACTTTCGCTACGTGCAAGGGAGATACTTCGCAGCGTTCGAAGACAAAGCATCTTTAAGCAACGAGCAGACCCATATTGGTATCGACAACGGCAGATTCAAAGTGTTTTTTAAACAAATAGCCGGTTTTGTCGCGCGTAGAATAATCTGCACTCTTTCTGTAGGGGATGATGTGGTCGGCGGACGAAAGTTTGGGATGATCAAATTCGGATCTCGTGTGGATGTTTTTGTTCCAAAAAATTCCGATATTAAGATATCGTTGGGAGAAAAAACGGTGGCAGGGGAGTCCGTACTGGCGGTCGTAAAGTAACGGATCGCTCACAGGATCAAGAGATGCGATGAAAATAACACGCGCAGTCGTTCCGAGCCTTTTTACCGTGTTGAATATGTTTTGCGGTTTTTTGTCCATTGCAAATTCGAGCGATGGTCAATTCGATGTAGCCGCGTGGTTCATTATCCTCGGTGGAATTTTTGACTCGCTCGACGGCGTCATGGCGAGGATCACGAGGTCGTCGAGCGAATTCGGCGTGGAATTCGATTCCTTGTCGGACATCGTGACGTTCGGGGCGGCGCCTGCCTTCCTCGTATACAAACTCCAGCTGTTCCAATTGCAGGGCGTCGGCTTGATCATCAGTTCGTTGTTGCTCATCTTTGGCGGAATACGTCTGGCGCGTTTCAACGTCCAACTGGTCGGATTCGACAAAGATTATTTCTCCGGCTTGCCGATCCCAGCAAGCGCAATTACGATCGTTGCATTTGTCCTCACCTTTCGCGACGAGGTTTTCGGATTGCGGGGCTTTGCGTCCGACATGTTGGCCCCTATGGTCGTCGTCGTCTCGTTGCTCATGGTGAGCAAGGTGAAGTACGACACACTGCCGAAGTTTTCAAAGAAAGAGTTCAAGAGACACCCCGTTCGGGTCGTGTCGTTTGTCGCTGCGGCTTTTATCCTGGTCATTTCTCGGGGGAGGGCATTGTTTTATCTGTTTGCCGCGTTTTTGCTGCTCGGCGTTATCCGCTACGCATACGGCTGGCTCAGGCACATTCTGGGTTTTGTCGATGCAAAGGCAGAAGAAGAGCAGGCCGAAGAGGCCACAAGTTACGATATCTGAAAGGAGAATCGGTGTTTCGTTCGCGCATTGTCGTCACGTTACGGAAATCCATTCTTGACCCGCAGGGAAAAGCCGTCGAGAGCGCGGCTCATACGCTCGGCTTCACTACCGTACGCGACCTCAGGATCGGAAAGCACATTGAATTTTCTCTTGAGAGCTCGACAAAGGAAGAGGCCGAGCGTATCACAGAGGAGGTATGTAAAAAACTCCTCGCGAACCCGGTCATGGAAGATTATTCGTATAACGTCGAACACGCATAACAGGAATCGATCTCATGAAAACGAAATTCGGCATTGTGGTCTTTCCGGGTTCTAATTGCGATCACGACGCACACCACGCCGTAAAGAATATTATGAAGCAAGAGGCGCGGTTCATCTGGCACAAGGAGTCGTCTCTTGGAGATGTGGATGTCGTTATTCTTCCCGGCG
>DATJXA010000060.1:0-7522 GCA_035500675.1 Bacteroidota bacterium
TAGCTGACCTCATTGTACTGGCGGGTTGCGCTGGTGTTGAGAAGGCTGCCAAGAATGGGGGACATAAGTTAACCGTTCCCTTCACTCCGGGACGCATGGATGCTTCACAGGCCCAAACCGATGCCGCCTCCTTTGCCGTGCTTGAACCTGTCGCGGATGGATTCCGCAACTACCGGAAGACCACGTATTCCGTTTCAGCAGAGGAATTATTGGTCGATAAGGCACAGTTACTTACGCTGACCGCTCCCGAAATGACCGTTCTCGTCGGCGGTATGCGGGTCTTGAATGCCAACGTTGGAAAATCCCAGCATGGTGTTTTCACTAAACGGCCCGAAACACTCTCCAATGATTTTTTTGTGAACCTGCTCGACATTGGTACAGAGTGGAAGGCAGTTTCGAAGGAGGCCGACGTATTTGACGGCCGCGACCGCAAGACCGGCGCGCTCAAGTGGACCGCCACCCGTGTCGACCTGATCTTCGGGTCGAACTCTCAGCTCCGGGCTTTAGCGGAGGTCTACGCGTGTCAGGATTCGCAAGAGAAGTTCCTGCACGATTTTGCAGCAGCATGGAACAAGGTAATGATGCTTGACCGTTTCGATCTCTCCTGATCGCAGCATCAACGGATCGCGGTCCCAATTTATTGCGAAGCAGAGACCTTTACGAGATATAAGACCCACCGCCTTTGGCGGTGGGTTTGGGTGAATGGCTCTGCTTCTCGTTCCGGCCGAGTCACACCATCAGGGGCGACTCAGTGTGGAGGATTATCTCGACCGGGGTCCCGATAGGAATTTGTGGATGAACTAACATTGGCACTTTCAATCATTCTCAACGTGGATGTTGGGAACGTGACGAATAGCGAATTACGAACCATCGGCAGAGCGTCTATACTTATAGAAAATTTCACCTGATGCGAATAGCTTTCCACGCTTGCTTCTCAAAACGTGCGTCAGTACCTTGAATCAACACAATAACGGTACTGTTGCATCCTGCATGAATCGCCGCTATCTATTTTTCTGCTTTTTTGTCATCAGCCTTTTCGATAATTCTCTTTACCCGCAGACTCAGGATCTGGAGTTCGAACGAATTTCTCTTCAGCAGGGATTGTCACAGACATCCGTGTTTTCTATCGTTCAAGATCATCAGGGATTTCTCTGGTTTGGCACACAAGACGGGTTAAACAAATACGATGGTTACAGTTTTACTGTCTATCGTCGCGACATTGCGGACACGACGACCATATCGGATAATTATATTACCGTTCTTTATGTCGACCGCTCGGGAAGGCTTTGGGCCGGAACGAAGGGAGGTGGGTTGAATCTCTACGTGAGCCGGACGCAGCAATTCATCCATTATAGACATATTCCCAACGATACGAACAGCATCAGCAGCGATGAGATCGTGTGCCTCTGCGAAGACAGGCGCGGAATGCTGTGGATCGGGACTCCGAACGGTTTGAACGAGCTCGATCCAGCCAGCGGGCGGTGCACGCATTATTTCGAAAGCTCAAAGGACATTCATAGCATAAGCAATAATTACGTTCAAACTCTTCGCGAGGATGCAACCGGAAGGTTGTGGATCGGCATGATCGATGGTTCTGCATGTTTTAATCCTGAGAGGACCGTCATCACAAGAGTTCCTTCAGATGTCCCCGTTTCGCTTTTTGATTCATTTGTTGAAGACAGTGAAGGAAGATTGTGGGCAGCAACCCCACAAAGCATTCTATATTATGCCGGTGGACGGTGGAGGGATGCAAGCAACCTGCTTCCGACAAAAGAAAAGCTTTCGGGGCACGTGTTATTGCACGATGAGGCAGGAGTTTTTTGGATCGGATCAAACTCGGGATTGTACCGGATCCGGAACCAGCCTCGCGACATAACCCGATTCGTACATGATGATTCGAATCCTAACAGTCTCAGCGGCGATGCCGTGCTCTCTCTTTTCGAAGACAGGACCGGCATCCTTTGGGTTGGGACCTTTGAAGGGATCAATAAATATGCTCCGCGGCGGAATAGGTTCCGGCATTTCTTATGGAAGGGAGCTGAACCCCACTCCCTCGGCTGGAATAAGATAAGAGCATTTTCCGAGGCTGCCGATGGGACCATTTGGATCGGAACACAAGAAGGGCTTGCGACCTATCGTCCCGGAACGAACGTCCTCGAGCGGTATTCTTCGAGATATCCGTACCCCAAGAGCGGAGGGACCGATCTCATCTGGTCCCTGAGCGCAGAAGATAACGGCAAGTCGTCGATAATTTGGATCGGCACCAATGGTAATGGTCTTATTAAACTTGAAAATGGATTGAGCGATGGGCGACGCCGGAAGTATACGCGTTATATTCATAGCGACGCGGATAACAAGAGTCTGAGCGGAAATGTTATTTTTACGATGCTTGAGACCCGCTCGGGAGATCTATGGCTCGGGACACTTCTCGAAGGCCTCGATAGATTTGATGAACGCACCGGGGCTTTTGCGCGGTACAAAAATGATCAATCTGATCCGAGGAGTATCAGCTCTAACGAGATATGGTCTTTGTGCGAAGATCGAACCGGGACGTTGTGGATCGGAACGGCCGGAGGCGGAATGGACAGATTCAATACCGTGTCCAACGACTTCGATCGGTTCCTCAATAATCCGGCCGATACGAACAGTTTGAGTGACAACAAAGTCCTTGCGATCACTGAGGACAGCAACGGGAAGATTTGGATCGGCACCTACGCCGGCTTAAATTGTTTTGAGCCGAAGTTGAAAACATTTACGCATTTCACGATGAAAGAAGGACTTCCTAACGATGTCGTCTACGGGATCCAAGAAGACGACCGGGGATACCTCTGGCTCAGCACGAACAAAGGCCTGTCGAAATTCGATCCTCGCACCGGGAAATTTCGAAATTACGACGCGGGGGACGGTCTTCAAAGCGACGAGTTCAATCATGGAGCAGCTTACAAGGACCGTAAAGGGGAAATGTTCTTCGGCGGCATCAACGGCTTTAATGTATTTAACCCCGATAGCGTTCTCGATAACCCCACTATTCCGCAGTTGGTTTTTACAGATTTCAAAATATTCGATAAATCTATTTCACCGTCGCCGGCGGAACACCGAATATCGCGATTCATTTCAGAAGCCGACGAGATCCATCTTTCATACAAGGACGCGGTTTTCTCCCTTGGGTTTGCCGCGCTGGAGTACACGAATCCTTCAAAGAACAATTATGCATATATTATGGAAGGGTTTGACAAAGAGTGGCGATATACAGGCGCGCGGCACGAAGCGACCTATACGAATTTGGATCCGGGAGAATATATCTTCCGGGTGAAAGCGTCGAATAATGATGGAGTGTGGAATGAAACCGGCGCATCGATAAAGATATTTGTGGCGCCGCCATACTGGCAAACATGGTGGTTTAGGGCGCTCCTGATCGCGTGTCTCATTTCTGCGGTGGCTTTCGTCTATTCCCGCCGTATCAGGTCGCTAAAACGAGAACAAGTATTGCAACAGGATTTCTCACGGCGTCTGATCGAATCGCAGGAAGCCGAGCGCAAACGCATCGCTGGAGAACTTCACGACAGCATCGGGCAGGATCTGCTCATCATAAAAAATAAGCTGCTCCTTGGGCTTGAAGCGCATCGGAACTCTGAGGAGCCTCATTCCGAATTTCGCCAGGCGATCGATTTCGTTACGCGGTCGCTCAAAAGCGTCAGAGAGATTTCGCGGAACCTGCGCCCTGTGCAGCTGGACCAGTTAGGGTTGACGGCTGCGTTGGAATCCGTCATTGAAACAATTTCTGAATCGTCTCATCTTCATGCCGAAACAACAATAGAGAATGTTGATGACCTTCTTGACAAGGATGCTGAAATAAATTTCTTTCGCATCGTGCAGGAATGTCTGAACAATATTTTGAAACATTCCCACGCAACGCATTTATCTGTCGAGGTCGCCCTCGTTGATGACGTTCTCAGGCTCACGGTCCGGGACGACGGCAGGGGAATGGAGCCGTCGGACCGTGAAAAACGGGGCTTTGGATTAAGCAGTATGAGTGAACGGGCCCGCATTCTCGGCGGAGATTTGCGGGTTGAATCGAGCGCTGGAAACGGTACAAAAGTTCTCCTTTTTCTTCCAATTCGTAAGGTTCAGCATGGCTGACGCGGACTCAGTGCGTAGGTCAAAAATTTCAGTACTTATCGCAGACGATCATCCGATCTTTCGGACGGGCATGCGAGACGTCATTGAAAAAGACGACCGCTACGTCGTTGTCGGAGAATCGGAGAATGGCGAAGACGCTCTGCAAAAGATGATGGACCTGAAGCCGAGGGTTGCTATTCTCGATATTCAAATGCCTAAGATGACGGGCCTTGCGGTGGCGCAGCGTGCAGAAAAATTGAGCCTCGAAACGAATATCATACTTCTCACCATGCTCGAAGATAAGAGGGTATTCCTTGAAGCAATGGAGACCGGAGTCACAGGATACGTGCTCAAGGACAGCGCAAGCACGGAGATCTTGCGCGCCATCGGCGTTGTTTCCGAGGGCAAACACTATATAAGCCCGACCTTATCGGGGTTGCTCGTTGAAAGGAAAAATAAAGCTGGGGGTCAATTTGCATCATTGCTCTCGAAGTTGACACCGTCAGAAATACGCATCCTGAGACTCATTGCCGACCTTAAATCCAACCAGGAAATTTCCGCCGAGATGTTCATCAGCCATCGCACCGTCGAGAATCACCGCGTGAATATTTCACGCAAGCTCGGCCTGAGCGG
Source organism: Bacteroidota bacterium (assembly GCA_035500675.1). Lineage (GTDB taxonomy): Bacteria > Bacteroidota > Ignavibacteria > UBA10030 > UBA8401 > JAGVPT01. The sequence goes on from DATJXA010000060.1 coordinate 4,753, forward strand.
AACTCACAGCCTCCTCAAGTTTGCCCTTCAAAATAAAGCAGACCTGGGATAACCTCACTTTCAACCGCTCCGCACTCTCACCCGCAACGTTTCTACGGTACGACTACCGTGCGTCAACGCACGCATGATATGAGTTACCCCTCTGTATGTTGTGAGTCGCAACGTATTTTTTTATACGTGCTCCTCGGCATATCTTCTTACGTAGCTAATCCCGATAATTTTTTTGGTGACGTGAATTGAAATTTCTCATCGTCGACGACAACGGTGAAATGCGCGAGACTCTAAAACAATACGTTGCACTCGATGGCGATGAGGTCATTGAGTGCGACAACGGCAGCGATGCGCCCGGGTTTTATCAACGACATCAACCAGATTGGGTTCTCATGGACATCAGTATGAAGGGAGTGAACGGGATCGATGCGACCCAACGGATTCTCTCCTCCGATCCGCGCGCGAAGGTCATCATCGTGACCGATTACAATGACAGATCGTTTCGACGTGCAGCAAAAGAAGCGGGCGCGCACAGCTTTGTTGCGAAAGAGGATCTTGCCGAACTTGAATGTATTATCAGAGAGGAATTATGAAGACTTCGCGACGATGGTCTCTCTTCGGATTAATGGCGTTTTTCCTTTCACAGGGACTCGCGGCTCAAACGATCAGCTCGTTCAGCCCGCTCGCAGCGGTTGCCGGCAGTACCGTGACGATCACGGGGACCGGTTTCAGCTCCACGCCGGCGAATGATGTGGTCTATTTTGGCGCAGGGCGTGGAACGGTCACGGCTGCTACTTCAACGTCACTTTCTGTGACAGTACCCGGAACGGCAACATACGGTCCGCTCAGCGTGAGCATCGTCGGCACGGGAAAAATTGTTCAGTCGAAGAACTTTTTCGACCTGAAATTTTCTGCCGGAGACATTGACGGCTCAGCTTTGGCCCTCAATCAAACTCTTTCATTGGGAGGTACTCCCTGGGAGGCGAAGATGATCGATATGAACGGAGACGGAAAACTCGACCTCCTTGTTACCCGTTCGTTCGACGACCCCAACGCTGCGCGCACGATCACCTACCTGCAAAATACCAGCTCTCCCGGAAATATTTCTTTTGCCCCAAAAGTAGAAATCCCTTCTCCATTAGTGCCGAGGAAGAATTACTTCGGCACAACGGACGACAGGCCGACCGACCCTAAAAAGATAATTTCCGCGGATTTGGATGGCGACGGCAAGCAAGACTTTGTTATTGTGACAAAGTATGATGTCAGCGTCGTGCGGGATGTCGGTTCTCCAGGGAACCCGAGCTTTCAGGTTTGGCAGGAGTTCCTGAACCCGGATATGACCGGCGGTTCATGGCAGATGATCCATGGAACGATCCATAATTTCGTCCTCGGTCTGATCTTTTCCTATATGGACGGTCCGGATGCGGGAAGGATCGGCAAGGTCGCCTATGCCGCTCTCGATAACATGTCTACCGAGCCTTCAGGTTTTCCCGATAATCATCTCGTGTGGGTGCCGAACTACCTGACGAACATGTTTGCTAACGATGCGGTCGTTGCCGACTTCAACGGCGACGGCAAGCCCGATATCGCAATCGTGTACTCCGGAAATTCATCGATCGGCGTCTACGGACGTTTGCGGGTCTATTTGAACGGAGGATCTACATTTACTCTCGCATCGGATCTTGAAGTGCGCGACCCTGTCCAACAGAACGCGCTCGATATGTACAGCATCGCGGCGGCAGATATCAGGGGAAATGACACGACCGATATTATCGTATCCGGAAACTTCGACGCATATTCGCACATAGGAATGGTATCGGTCCTTGCGAACGCGATGGGAGATGGAACCAGCTTCATCCCGATCCGCAATTGGATAGTAGATTCACGAGCCGAGAGGGTCGTCGTTGGGGATTTTGACGGGGATGCGAAGCCGGATATTGCGTACCAAACTGAGGATGATAATATGATCAGCATCCGCCGCAATACGAGTCCGTCGGACGACATGACCTTTTCCGACCCGCTGGAGATCCCTCTGCAAAACGGATACAAGTCGCTGCAGATCTCCGATATCGACGGGGATGGAAAGCCGGATCTCGTGTGGGCGTGTGAAGGCGCAAGCGGATATAAAGTGGCGAAGAATACGAGTTCTCCCGGATCGATCTCGTTCGCCCCGGTTGTCAACTATCTCAATTCACTGAGCTTTCAGCAAGGGCTGGCTGTTGGAGATCTCGACGGTGACGGAAAACCCGATCTCGTCTCAATATCCGCTCCGGATCAGCTTTCGATCATCAAAAATGTCATCCCCGCATATTCGCTTGCACAATCTATGGTCAGCATCACGGTGCCGGTCATTGCAAAGAACGGGACCACATCGGTCTCATTACAGATTAAAGGCGCGGACGGAAGTAATTTAGGGACTACCGGTTTATCGGTTTCATTCGCTCTTACGGGAAGCGGAACAAGCGCGGGAACGTTCGGTTCAACGACAGATAATGGCGGCGGTCTCTACTCGGCGATCTTCACCGGAACCAACGTCGGGACCGCCCAAAATGTAACGGCATCGGTCAACAGCATGTCGGTTTCCTCGGCGCTCCCGACAGTAACCGTGGCAGGCGGATCAAACTCCGTTGCACAATCGACCGTTTCGATCTCGCGTCCCGTTGTTGCCTCTGGAGCGACGGCTGTAGTCAAATTTCAGGCAAAAGATGCGAATGGCGACACTCTCACAACGGGGGGGCTGTCAGGCGTGACTTTCTTTTTATCCGGCGCGGGGACAAGC
>DATJXA010000061.1:0-5525 GCA_035500675.1 Bacteroidota bacterium
GTACACGGCTGCCCCGGTTGACAATTATTCCATTCCTCAGCGAACTCTCTTTATAGCGTATCAACTCTTTTTTTACCCATGGAAAGCAGTCGTACCCGCAAAGCTCTCCGCCTGTTATGCATATCCTCAGTTGGCTAACGGCTCTCTTCCACTCGAATACTACATTGCTCCGGTTTTCCTCGTATTGAGCATTGGGCTGCTTTGGATGGTCCGTAAAAAGTCCCGCGATATCTTTTGGGGACCGGTCGTCTATTTCCTCACGCTCTCGCCTGTGCTGCAGCTGATCCCTTTCAACAATGCTTCCCTCGTCGCGGATCGCTATGCTTATCTTCCTATTATCGGTCTGGCGTTTTTGTTTTCTCAGCTTGCAGGAATGGCCGCCGAAGCAATCTCGCATCTCTCCGTCACTTTGCCTGATCTCAAAAAAGTGATTCTCAGTCTCGCCGCGTTTGCGTTGATCGTTCCTTCGGTGCAAAGAATTCATGTTTGGGAAAACGGCCTTACTCTTTTTGATGACGTCATTCAGAAGAACGACCGCATCGGGATCGCTTACGGAAACCGTGCGGACGCGAAGTTGAAGAACGGAGATTTTGCGGCAGCGCTCGCAGATTGCAACCAGCTCGTCGCCCTTCGCCCCAATGATGGATTGGCGTTCTACGACAGAGGGAACGCGCTTTCCGGCTTGCACAGATACAGAGATGCCGTCGAAAATTTCACTCACGCTATCGGCCTCGGTTTTTCTAATTCGAGCGTGTACTATAACCGGGGCATAGCCTATTACAACTTGGGAACTGTCGACAGCGCCGTGTCCGACTTCCACACATCGAGATCCTTCGATGCTCACTTTGCCGACGCTCCCTACAGCCTGGGGTACGCTGCGCTGTATTCGTCCGGAAACGCTCGGGATGCCGCCGCATATTTTGATACCGCGCTCGCAATCAACCCGGAGTATGCCGAAGCATCGTACCAGAAAGCCCACGCCGAATACGACATTCGACTGTACGGCAATGCGATGGAGGATTTGTCGAACGCGATAAGCGCGCGCCCCGAACTGAAGAACGATCCTCTTGTCTCCGATGTCAACCGCGCGATCGACAGCATCAATGCGGTCATCTCAAAGATTAAAGCACTTCAACCAAAATCTGCGGAGTCTATCGAAAGTCGCAATCACTTGCACGAATTGTACGTTATGCTCGGAGACTCTCTTCGGGCGCATGAGATCCCTGGATCGCCTAAGGCGAGGTCGGACGAGAGGGATCGGCGATGAACAAGAAGACGCGGACAATTCTCATCGTGTATTTTCTCACCCTCATCTCGGTCGTGGTCTATTATCCAACGTTGTTCGACCACATCATCGCATGGAACGATGCCGACCTGTTCAACGTTGTCTCTTCTCTTCTTAAAGGAGAAAGCGGGTTTTTCGCTCACCCTGAATATGCGCCGCTTGAGCTGGGATTTCTGGTTTTCCAGCGAAGCTTCAGCGAATACGGATATTTTCTGTTCCATGCTTTTAGCATCATGGGGCATGCCGCAAACGCCGTGATCCTCTATTTCCTTATCAGAAAATTGTTCGCTTCGGAAAGGATCGCGATCGTCGTGGCAATGCTGTTTGCGATCCATCCGGTTCAGGCAGCGTCGGTGGCATGGTTGAGTTCGCAGGGCATCGTATTGTCTACTCTCTTTTTGTTCCTCTCCTGCTCTTTTTACCTTCGCTTTAAGAACAACGGGAAAAAAATTTATTGGCGGGCAGCCGTCGTCTCATCGGCCATCTTTTATTCGATTGGCTCACCGGGGTTGATGTTGATCCTGATCTTGCTGGGCATCGATGTGTTGACCGACAAGAAGCTCAGAGCGGAACATTTTGCAAGAAAATGGAGCCTCTTCCTCTTCTGGTTCATTGCCTTAATTTTCCGCGCAGTCGGAAACGGCGGTTGGGGTTATTTATTGCAACTCTACTATGACAGCATTGCGATGATCCGGCTGGGCACGACCGAGATCGTCCTTCGTGTGCTGCTCCCTTTTTACGATAAGCTCGCGATCAACGTCGACGAGATAGCGCTGAGATCATCCGTGCTCGGAGAATCGGTGTTCCCTTTACTATTCCTTATCGTGACGGTTATGGTCATCTGGAACAGGAAACGGTCGCCGTTGACATTTTACGGTGCATTGTTCCTCATCGTGACATGCATTCCCTTTTTTACCGGACATACCACCGGCGAATGGGCTCTTAACGACCCTTCATTTTATGTATCCGTTGTAGGAGTTTTTTTAGCGTTCGGAGAGTTGGTCGAAAAGTTGTCCCTTAAACTTCACGAACATCGAGCGGCGAAGCTGTCAGCGTACGTCTTTTGTGGATCTATTTTCCTTGCCCTAGTTTACACTTCTCGTGTGAAAGCTGATTACTGGAAGGACAACATGACATTCTGGGGCGAGGCTCATGCAGAAAATCCATCCAACACGTTTATCCTTACTGAACGAGGGTTATACCATTTTTCCAGGTTTGAAATTCGGCCGGCTCTGGATGATCTCAATGAGGTAGTGAAGTTAGCGCCGGAGGACAAAGAATCATACTTCAATCGCGGCATTGTCCATTTGGATGCTCTAGACGTCGATGAAGCCATCAGCGACTTCCGAGAAGCGATTCGTTTGAGTCCCTCCGATTCGCGCGCCCATTACGACCTGGGATTGGCCTTTATGAAGTCCTCGATGTTCGACAGTGCGAAAGTTGCATTCTCAATGTCGATCCAACTCAACCCTGACTTTGCTCCTGCATGGGGAAGCCGAGCGAATGCATTCGCCAGGTCCGGAAATTTCGTGCTTGCCCTTGCCGATTATCACCGCGCAATTTCGCTGGATCCGGAATATACCGACGCGTACGGCAACAGGGCATTTACGTTCTTGCAGGCAGGTAACTTTGGAAGAGCAACTGAGGACTTTAGAAAGGAGATCACGCTTTCTCCGAATCGCTTTGATGCCAAAATCCAATACGGCTATACGCTGCTTTTGGTGGGCGATACAACGTCCGCTTTGGAAAACTTCGACGATGCGATCAAATCCGACTCGTCAAACGCAAAACTGTATCTCCGGGACGTAGCGAAAGTATTCCTCAAAACTCGCAGCGAAATCGAAAGAGGGAATGCGCTCCTCGAACGGCTTGGAGTCGAGTAAATCCGGCACAGACACTCACTTGACGAGCACGAGCTTTTTCGTCTCGGAAAAACTTCCCACGTTCATTCTGCAAAAATACACGCCGCTGCCGAAACCTGCGGCATCCCACGTTTTTGAATAATCTCCCGGCTGCAATTTCTCATTCACCAACGTTGCGACCTCTTGCCCAAGAATGTTGAAAATTTTCAGGGTGACGAATTGTGCGCGGCCGATGGAAAACTGAAATGTCGTCGACGGGTTGAACGGGTTCGGATAATTCTGCATGAGAGAAAATTGCCGTGGAAGTGATTGAGCCGCCCCCCGGACCGCAAGGATGGTCCCCATCGATCCGGCAGCGTCAACTTTGCCGTATCCCCACCTCGGAGAGATATCGGCACCCGTGAAGGTATCGCGCCGCGCCGACGAGATGACGGCGTTCCTCAGCTGGTCGGAAGTCGACGTCGGCTTAGCTTCGAGGAGAAGCGCCAGAACACCCGCAATGTGAGGTGCAGCCATGCTCGTCCCTTCCATGACGACATGCTTGCCGTCCTGAACGATGGTTGCCTCATCGGGGGATGAGTCCTCCGAATAGGATGATGCAATAACTTCTCCGGGCGCGCATATTTCCGGTTTCTGCCTTCCATCTCTCGTCGGACCCATACTGCTGAACGTGGAATAATTGCCGGTGCGGTCTGTCGAAGCAAAACGGTAAGTATGCCCGTCGACGGAATTCCAGGTGAATCGGGTCACGTACGATCCGACGGCAATCGCCTCCTTCGATGTGGCGGGAGGCCCGACGAGTTTACGGAACGAATAACCCGTCGTGAACACAGGAGAGCTTCCGTCGTTGCCTGTAATTTCTGTCTCACTCAACCACACGTCGAACGCCCCTCCTTCCGTCACTGATGCGCCGGCGATCTTTAACGTCCATGTTCCCGCACGAGGAGGCTTTGTCGCTACGTTATCATAGATCGCGATGCTGCAATCGTTTAAAGTGTCGAGCGGGCTCGGCCCGGATGGCGCGTTGAGAATTTGAATGTGGCCGTCGTTCGTCGAAGTCTCAACGGAAGTTTGTCCGTCCCAAAGCGCCGTCGCTGTCGCGCCGTTAGGGCTCGTTATCGAAACAGTGAGATGGTCTCCTGCTTTGTACCAAACATCGAACCAGACATCATCATTATCTATTCCGCTCGTCGGCGTATAGGTGGGGATTGAAAATTGATACGAGATCGACCCGCCTTGCGCGACAACGCTGTCCGCATGGATCGCGTTCGAACCATCGTTGCCCGCCGCAACGGCAACCGCTCTCCCGGGTGTCGAGACCTCTTGATCTATTGCCACTTCGTCCGCTTCAGTTCCGTCGTGCGCTCCATCCTGAGAACCGAGACTCAGATTAATAACAAACGGCTCGCCCGCTGCATCCGCCTTCTGACGGATGTAACTGATCCCGTCGATGATACCCGTGTCAAAAAAAGTCGTCTTCACCGCAATAATGTCCGCCTCCGGCGCAACTCCTTTGTAACCGCTCACCGACGAGGAACCATCCCCGGCGGCGATCCCGGCGACGTGTGTGCCGTGACCGTCATCGTCCTTTTCAAGCACGACATTGGCAGGAGTACCGTCCAGTTCATTGTCGATTTGCGCTTGCGAGTATTCCGCGCCATAGGTATAGCCGGAGGGATTTGTGCCGGAAATCGTCTGATCCCAGATCCAAAGGATCCGCGATTTGGTCGTATCCGCATCTGACCGGAAGTCGAGATTTTTCCAATCGATGCCCGTATCGATAAATCCGATGATGACGCCTTTTCCTGTGTAGGATGTTCCATTGTACTGACCGTTCTGAAGAATATTCGCTCTTATTTCCGGCACGCTTTTGTCGAGAAGGGGTTTCCGCTTTTTCGCGAGAGAAATAAACCGAACGCCTGCTGAATTTGAAAGACCTGTAATTTGATCCAGCGTCGCTCGCGCCGTAAAAAAGCCATGCTCGATGGTATTCACCTGAACGCCAAGCGCCAGCGCGGCTTGCACATCGGATGAGTACACCACAATGTTGTAGATCCCCGGCGCGGTTGTCTTTTTCAATTGAGACCATGTTCCGTTGGAATGCAACAGCGAATAGACGCCATTGTCAACTTTCGCGAACGCTGCCCTGGATGGGTCTGATTGGGCAACAAGCGAAGAGCACACGGATAGAGAAATGAAGACAACGGAGAGAAAACGGCGCATGGACAACTCCAGCAATGTCTTCGATGCGAAGGCCAAATGTCTGATGTATTACTCTATATAATGACGGGATGGAACGCGCGGAATGGCGGGGCATGAAGAGCCGACAAAGAAAAATTTGAGGCTGCAATCCAGAGGTTGTCCTCCGTTTAGATCGC
>DATJXA010000062.1:0-25594 GCA_035500675.1 Bacteroidota bacterium
AGCCTTCGTTCCCTTCGACCGGCTCCCTGTTCGCCTGAAACCCGAGACCAGCCGCGGCATCGTGCGTCATTGTGAGTTGCTCGCGGTGAAGAGGGCGGCGGGTCCGCGGCGCAGCGATCGGCTGTCCCATTTCGGGGAAGAGCTTGAAGACGAGGTTGAGCGCTTCGCGGTTGATCATGCCGATCATTTCCATGAACATGTTGAACGACTCGGCCTTGTACTCGAGGATGGGGTCCTTCTGTCCGTACGCGCGCAGATGGATGCCCTCTTTGAGGTCGTCCATTTCTCTCAAATGTTCCTTCCAGCGTATGTCGATCACCTGAAGCATCGCCATGCGTTCGAGCGAACCCATGATCTCCGCGCCAATCTTTTCTTCCTTGCGTTTGTAGAAGTCCGACGCGACTTTCACCGCTTCAGCGGCTACGCCGGTCTTCCCCAGCTTCTGAAACTGGTCCGGGGTGATCGTGAAATCGACGAGAAGATTCACTCTCAGCGCGTCCTTGAGGAGCGGCAAGTCGCCGTTGTCATAATGTTGCTCGACGAGTTCGTCGACGAACTCACCTAACATCGAAAAAATATCGTCTTTCAGCCGCTCGCCTAACAGCGCGTGCCGGCGCTTCGCGTAGACGACCTCCCTCTGCTGATTCATGACGTCGTCGTACTCGAGCAGCCGTTTACGGATGCCAAAGTTATTTTCTTCCACTTTCTTCTGGGCTCGCTCGATGGACTTCGTGATCATGCTGTGCTGGATCACTTCCCCCTCCTTCAGGCCCATCCGTTCCATGATCCCGGCGATCCGTTCGCTTCCGAAGAGTCGCAGCAAATCATCCTCGAGAGAAAGGAAAAATTTTGTCGACCCCGGGTCGCCCTGGCGTCCCGATCGTCCGCGCAGCTGGCGGTCGATGCGCCGCGCCTCGTGGCGTTCCGTCCCGACGATATGAAGGCCGCCGACTTCCCGGACTCCCGGTCCGAGCTTGATGTCCGTTCCTCTGCCCGCCATGTTCGTCGCGATCGTGATCGCACCCGGAAGCCCTGCATTCTGCACGATCTCGGCTTCGCGCTGATGCTGCTTCGCGTTGAGAACGTTGTGCGGGATCCCTTTCCGTTTGAGCATCCGGCTGATCGTCTCGGACACTTCTACGCTCGTCGTTCCGACCAGCACGGGCCGCCTCTTTTCTCTCATCTCCTCGATCTCGCCGATCACTGCGTTGTATTTCTCGCGCTTCGTCTTATAGACGACGTCCTCCATGTCGTCCCTGATCGCCTTCTTGTTTGTCGGCACACAGACGACATCGAGCTTGTAGATCTCGAAGAATTCCGCCGCCTCGGTTTCGGCGGTCCCCGTCATTCCGGCCAGTTTTTTGTACAGACGAAAATAATTCTGCAGCGTGATCGTTGCGAGCGTTTGCGTATCCCGTTCGACCTTCACTCCTTCTTTCGCTTCGATCGCCTGATGGAGGCCATCCGAATACCGTCGTCCGGTGAGAAGCCGTCCGGTAAACTCGTCGACGATCATCACCTTGCCGTCCTCGGTCACGACATACTCATCGTCCTTTTCGTAAAGCGAATAGGCCTTGAGCAGCTGGAGCACAGTATGGATGCGGTCGCTCCGTTCGGCATAGAGCTTATTGATCTCGTCCTTCTTCTGCAGCTTCTGCTCGGGACTCAATTCCGCGGAGTTTTCGATGAGGCTGACCTCGGTCCCGACATCGGGGAGAACGAAAAAGTCTTTATCGGTGGTGCCGGCGAGAAGTTCGCGCCCTTTTTCCGTCAGGTCGATGGAATGATTCTTTTCGTCGACGGCGAAATACAGCTCGTCGTCGATTTCGTGCATCCGTTTGGATTGCTCTGCGAGATACACCGATTCGGTCTGCTGCATCAGTTTCTTCGCGGCGCCGTCCGAGAAAATTTTGATGAGCCGTTTGTTTTTCGGAGCCCCTCTTTGTGCACGGAGCAGCAGCACGCCCGCTTCATCCTTCTTCTTCTCGTCCTGAAGGAGAACTTCTGCGTCCGCCACGATCTTCGCGACGAGGTTCCTTTGAGCGGTGACGATCCGGTCGACACGCGGCTTCATCTCGCCGAATTTTTGATCGTCGACCTCCACCGGTCCACTGATGATGAGGGGCGTCCGCGCCTCATCGATGAGGACGGAATCAACTTCGTCGACGATGGCGTAGTAATGTCCGCGCTGTACCATATCTTCGGCAGTCCCGACCATGTTATCGCGCAGATAGTCGAAGCCGAACTCATTGTTCGTTCCGTACGTGATGTCGGCGGCATATTGCACCCTTCGCTGCGGCGGGTCCTGGTTCTGAAGAATGACGCCGACCTTCAATCCATGGAATTCAAAGATCTTTCCCATCCACTGACTGTCGCGGAGAGCGAGGTAGTCGTTCACCGTGACGAGATGCACCCCTTTGCCGGGCAGCGCGTTGAGATACATCGGCAGCGTCGCGACAAGCGTTTTCCCTTCGCCCGTGGCCATCTCGGCGATCTTTCCCTGGTGAAGCACGATGCCGCCGATGAGCTGGACGTCAAAGGGGACCATATCCCATACCACTTTGTTGCCCGCTACTTCCCACGTCTGACCGACAAGGCGCCGGCATGTATCTTTTACGACGGCAAAGGCCTCCGGTAAAATCTCGTCGAGCGTTTCCTTAATTGTCTCGTGAAGTTCTTTTTCGGTGGATTCAATTTCCTCGTACACCGTCTCGCGTTCCTCGAACGGAATATCGGTTTTCAGACGCTCCTGAAGTTCGGTGAGATGCGCACTAAGCTCGGCGGATTCACCGGCGATCCGCTTCTTGAACTCCGCGGTCTTAGCCCGGAGTTCGTCATCGCTCAGAGATTGATACGATGCGAAGTGACGGTTGATCTCTTCGACGATCGGCAGGACCAACTTGACATCTTTCTCGTGTTTGCTGCCGAACACTTTTTTGAAAATATCGAGCATTGTCTATTCCCTGATGAATATGGGGCGTTTTACGCCGGTAGTTTGTAAAATATACGAAAAAATTGAATGAAGAGCAACGAAGGTAGTGGGCTACTTTCAGAAACCTTCCGAAGGTTTTTTGATTGAACATTGAAAAAGCTTTGGCATTTGCTCATTTTAGATAGAAAACCTTCGGAAGGTTTGCGGTCAATCGTCAAAAGTAACCCACTACCGCAACGAAGGAAGGAGCAAGGCGGTGCAACAGTTTAACTAATGCAGAAATGAACCGGACACTTTTCTCTTTAAGTCCGCCAAAAGCAGGCGGAGATGACGCTCGCTGGCCCGACCCGGATGAGCATGCGGCTGGATGAACCCCTTAATTCTGCTTCTCGATCTTTACTTCAAAATCCGTCCCTTCCCACCGTTTCGCATCTTTCCAGAAAAAAGTGAAACGTGCTGCGCTTCCTGAAGGAAGATCCATCGTCGGTAAATCCGCGATATGAAGACCTATGCCCGAATCACGGGTCTCAATGTCTGCGATCGTTTTCCAGTCATCCGGAGTCCAGTGAATGACGGCGGGAGAGCGCACTTCAACGCGAAGAGTTTTCTTTGCCGGGATGCTTCGGCACTTGTGGCTGAAGCGCCAAAGTGCAAACCGCGATCCTTTCTTTTCCGTAATATACCGCTGTGTGGTTTGGGAAGGCCGGTCGAATACTTTTCCATCGCGCAACGACCTGCAGAGTTTGATGTACTCCGCATGGGCCCACACAAGGGGCATCGCCGAGCCCGACGGCCGTCCAAAAAACAACTCTCGGTCGGGCATATCGGCCGAATCCCAGATCTGTTCTGAGATCATTCCCCCGTCGTTCGCAAAGGATTCAAGGGTCTGTTTCAATTTCTCCGCCGCCTCACGCCGGCCTGCTTCCAACTCAAAATGGGCGCGCTCGCCCGTAAGAAGCGGCCACGCGCGCCCCGTGCCGGTGCCGTCGAACGCCGATCCATCTTCATGTTCTCCATAGCCGTCGTCGTCGTATCTGTGCCAGCAATCGCCGAACGGCGTGTTCACTTTGAGCAGGGCGTCAATCGCTTTCACCGTGTCAACGATCCGGCGGTCGTGGGGCGAACGAAGTCCGAACCGGACCAAAGACAATGCGTCGGGACTGATAATTTCCGTTGCCGGCGCGGCAGATTGTCCGGGCGGGCGATTCTTAATGGAGACAAATCCGGCAGCCGGAGATGCGGCATCGCTTATTTCCGGGGGAGCAATGCGCACATAGTAACCGTCGACTCCAAGTCGTCGCGACAACTCCGTGTCCGAGACATAGGTCCATCGTTCGATGTCGGAATTCCATGCGTCTGCGATCTCGCGAAGATATTCGGCAACGACCGATTCGGCGCTGCGGTCTGCGAGGTCCGCGGCGGCAAGCAATCCTGCAATTTCAACCGCAAGCGTAAACGGAGAATAACCGGGGTCTTCTTCCCAGCGATCTTCTTGTGTCACTGGGCCGTTGAGAATCAAATACTCCGTCGCTTTGCGGACCATCGGCCAGAATTGTCGCGCGCCGTCTTCCGTTAGCGCTCCCTCGCGACAAGCCATATCGACGAGAAGGACCGGGAACGCTGTTTCATCCATCTGAATTCCGTTCCAGTACGGCGATCCGTCGAGCCACATATTTTGAGGCCAGTGACCGTCCGTAAGCTGGGTCGATTGCAAATAACGGAGCACTTTCAATGCCTCATCATGTGCGCCTGCGGCCAACAAAGCCCCGGCAGTTTCCACCAGGTCTCGCGGCCAGACGAGATGATACCCTCCGAGGTCGTTGTCCCCCTTCGCAAAACCCCACGGGATCGAAAGACTTGCGATGATCCCGCCCGGCGAACCCTTTGACGCAGAGCTGCGAAGCACAAAAGCGCTGCAGCGATAGATGTCTTGTTTGTTCGGTTGAGTCGATTCAAACCTAAGCAGTTTTTTTTGCCAGTCAGTCCATTCCACCGTATACGCAGCCAATGATTTTTCAAATTCTTCTTCCATCGCCGCAACCGCATGTTGAGCGGCTTGAGCAATATCGCTGCCGAAGCCGACGGAGAGTATGAAAGAACCATTCGACGCTTGCAGGTCGACCTCCCCCGTCAGCGCGACATTTCCGTTCTCCGCACGTTCGTATTCCCACTTCATGCACTTATGCTGCATGACATCCTGCCAACCGTCGGAAGATCCGACGAAGCCGGCCGATCGTTTAAGCCAAGGAGCTGAACAGACAAGCGCGAGAACCACACCATCGCGCTCCGCAAATAAAGCGGACTTTCCGTTGCACTCGCCAACCCATGCGGTATTGCCCATCCCAAATTTTTTTACATGCGGCGCAAGAAGCGCATACAGATGATAGTCGCGCAACTCGCCTTTCAGGGGAATGAAACGAGTTCGCTGAAGAACTGCGTCGAACCGGGGATGCGCGATGATCTCTTTTTCGATGCGGTATCTTCCCTGGTTGCATGTATTCTCGATATGATAGGCAGGTGCGCCTTGGACAAGATAACGCACGACGCTCTTTGTGTGGCGTTTCTCTTCTGAAAAGAAATCCATCCCGCTCGTCACCATGAGTCCGAGGTCACGCGTACACGCCTGATCCACATCGGGATAGTAGATCTCGTTGAGAATGCCGTGACTGAGGGTAAACCAGACCCTGCTTGCAGCATTGACAGCCGTGCCTATTCCGCTCTTGGCGCTCGATGTCCATCGGGGTCGAATTCCCGGCCAGCCCGGTGCATTGTTGTTCTTGTCAGCCACGCCTCATTCTCCACATACAATTATTGTGCCCACTCGATAACGGACTTTATTTCATCCTGCGGATGTTCCCCGAATGCTTTTGCGAAATCCGTACACGCATACCGATGAGTGATCAGTTTATCGACATACCCTTTCCATATTAGATCAGCGCGTGCAAGATCGTCTGCAGCCATCTGAAAGAAATCCCTCCCAGCATTCACGCTTCCTACGATGACTTGATTTTTCAACACCAGCTGGCGCATCAGCATGGCGCCAGGAATTTGTAATGGCCTGTCGCCGCCCGGAATTCCGGTCAACACATATACGCCGTTCGTTGCAAGGGCATCGAGGAGATTGAAATCCAGAGATGGAATGCCGGCGGCTTCAAGGATGAGGTCCATAGGACCAACTGCCGACGCAACGTTATTGACCGGCACCTTTCGCCCGTCGATGTATTTTCCCCCGATGTCTTCCAGCCATCGAGGACGGGCGGATCCCCCATCGACGATATCAAGCCCATACACCTCCGCTCCGCGGAGCCGCAGCACCATCGCGCCCAAGAGCCCAATCGGACCAAGTCCGGCGACGAAGCATCGTCTTCCGTGGAGCCAGTCCGGCGTAGACGGGGCGTCGGGCAATCGGGCAGTTTGTAATCGAACAGATTCATCGATCGCTTTTTCAACAACCGAGGTCGGTTCTGTCAGCACTCCTGTCGCGCCAAGTTCCGGGGAAAGGTAGACGACGTATTGTTCCTTGTCGACGACACATTCTGTTTCGTACCCATCCATCCCCCATATCCCCCGTTCAGAGAAGTCGCCGGTTGAGCACATGTCGGAGCGATTCATCAAGCACGAAGTGCATTTTCCACATCCGCGGCGAACGGTAAAGACTGCGAGGTCGCCCGGTTTCACGCGGCGTACATCCTTTCCCACTTCCACGACCCGTCCCAACATTTCGTGGCCGATAACAAGGTCGTTGCTCCCTTCGGGCGCGCGGGATCGTCCTCCGGCGACCTCTTCGCGATCTGTTCCGCAAATGCCGACTCGGAGAACTTTTAACTTGATCTCATCCGGTTTTGAAAGTTGAGGCTCGGGCCGGTCTGCCATTCGCACAGTTTTTGTTCCAGGCACTAACGCTAATGCTTTCATCGTTTCTCCTTCTCTTCCGGTTTCCCAAAAAAATTTTTTATCGCAGCAGTCAACAGTATCCCAATGACCGCTCCGCCTATCCCTAATACAGACACCGTTTCATACCCCCATGTTCCCGCAACCCAGCCTCCGATCACTGCCCCCAGAACTCCTGCGACTCCCGTGCTTGCATTGAAAAGTCCCAGCCCCTCTCCTTCATGGGCTTCCGAAAATTGCGCGGTGATCTCGGTCCCGGTAACGCTGAGCAGAGACCAGGCCAGAACGACAAACGCGAAACCGATCACGGCAAGCGGTCCTCCGAGCGGGAAGCTGAATGCTCCGATAACGACCAGTACGAGGAACGCCAACGCCCGAACGGCAAGAGCAGCGCGAAACACCGGCAGCGGGCCGAATTTCCTCGACCACGTGCCGGCCGGTGCGTAGAGGAAAAGCCCGGCAGTCGCTGCAACGGCGAAGCCGATCGACGACAGCGAAGGGTCGACGCCAAACTGGTGTTTCATCAACACCGGATAGAGTGAAAAAAACGCAGCAACTCCGCCAAAGCTGATCAACCATGCAACAAGAAAGATACCGAGAGGCGACACGATCGACCGGACGAGATGTTCCAACGTTTTGGCGTTGAGGTGATGGTAAAACGATTGCGGCGACCCTGCGTTCAACTCTGCATGCCGGGACGGATATGCCAACGTAGGCCGCGACGGGTGCGCAGAGACTATCGTGCCCTTCATCGACAACCCTGGAAGGCATGCGATCATCGTAATTCCCGATGCAATAAGGAATCCGAGGTACATGTCGATCCCCGAAACAAAACCGGCAAGCAACAATCCCACGACTTGCCCTCCTCCATAAAAAGTTTGAAGCCATCCGATGCGCTCGTCCCATTCGGAGCGCGGATGAATTTCGACGACAAAAAGATTTGCGACTGTCGCTGCGCATGCAGCTCCGGCTCCCTGGACAAAAGCAAGAACGAGCCGTTCGCCGAGAGCCGAAACGAAAGGAAATGCTGCGAGTGCGATTCCGGCAGCAGCCAAACCCAGCACGAGCAGCGATCTGTGCGAATGACGTCGATCGGCAATTCCACCCCACAAAGGCGCCGACAGCCCGCCGAGGTTAAAGGCGCCCATCACTAACCCAATGTCCGCAAGAGTTCCGGTCCTCCCGACAGAGAGAGGGAGAATAATCGGAGCCAATCCCGCGACGGAGGCTCCGAGAAGGGCGTACGAAAGAAACCATGGCTCAACCCACGAGCGCCAATTGGGCGACCTCTGCGCGAGTGTCGCATTCTCTGCGGTCATCGTCCTTCCGATTATTTCGGAAAATATTTTTCACTCCCGCAACAACGCCGTTATCGGAATTGTCAAGCAGGCTTGTTCATTAGGAGACGAATCGGTTTACATATTGTTCCATTCCATCGCGAACTTCCCAACCTCGCAGCCTCAAATGGAACGTCGTGGCGATCGCGGTCATCGCCGGCTAGATACTTCATTCGGCAAAATGAAATTATCGCCGGTTATTCGCTGAGCTCATTGAGTATATCAAGGGCTTTTTTCTCGTCGTTGCGCGAGACCATCAGTTTCACTCCCGCAGTGCTCTGGAGGGACGGAAACATGCCGCCGGCATCGTCTTTGACGATCATTGCAGCGACGCCGGACGATTCAAGACGGCCTTTCGCCAGTTCCGCGTCGATATCGTTCCCAAAGGAGGCGACCACTACCCTATCAGATCCCATGTTCTTTCTCCTCGGCGAAACTCAAATGCCCATATTCGCAAGCACTGAGCTGATGTAATTGACGGTCTCAACAAGCTTCGGGTGCGACACTTCGAATTCTTTGACAGATTCGGAGATGCCGTCGATCGAGAGTTTGAGGAGTTTCGGGTTTTTCTTTTTCCGCGAAGCCTCGTGCGTCGACCGCTCGATAAAACCGATAATGCTCTCCGCTTCTTCGGAATGGATTTTCGAGAGCTCGGCAATGTCGTTTTTAAGCGAACCGAGCAATTCCAATAATTTGGTCTTATCCTTCTCCGGAAGAGAAGCTTCTCGGCGGATGATATTCTCAATTTTTCCGAGCGTCGTATCAACCATGGTATTTGGCCTTCGATAAATGTACTACTTTTTCTTGGAGGGGTTCTTCCATTGGACTTCCTTTTTGTGTTCCGACTGATTTGAGTAGCGAGCGAGCACGAAAAGCAGATCGGAAAGCCTGTTGAGATACACGAGAACTGCAGGCTCGATCTTTTCCGACCTAGACAGCCGGACGGTCAACACCTCCGCGCGTCGGCAGACGGTTCTGGCAAGATGGAGTGCCGACCCTGCGTCGCTGCCGCCGGGAAGGATAAAAGATTCTAACTGAGGGAGTTCCCGTTGAAAGCTATCGATGGATCTCTCGAGCGATAAGGCGTGTACGGGCGCGATGTGAGGAATCAGCGTCCGTTTGTTCCTTCTTCTTGTCGCGAGGTCCGCCCCGAGCGTGAAGAGGTCCCTTTGAATTTTCAGGAGAAGAGCGTCAACCTTCTCGGGCAGCTTGCGTGAACGAACAACGCCGATGAGAGAGTTTAATTCGTCGACTGCCCCGTACGCTTCGATGCGGGGAGAATCTTTGGGGACCCTGTCTCCGCCGAATAATCCCGTCTCACCGCTGTCTCCTGTCTTCGTGTAGATCTTCATTCACCATTCACCCTTTGTCGAGCGATTTCAACAGGTGTTCGAGAGCGTTGATCTTTTCTTCGAGCGCGGACACTCCCTGGACCGTCGTCTGGATGTCCCGCAACTCTGCGCGCCTCAGCTCGTCGACCTTGTCGTGGAGTTCCTGAAGCATGAGCTCGGATTTCAGGTTCACTTGATAGTCGAGTTCCGCTTTGAGGCGGTCTTTTTTCTGAGCGCGGTTCTGACTCATCATGATCACCGGCGCCTGGATGGCTGCGATGCACGACAAAATGAGGTTGAGAAAAATAAAAGGATATTCGTCGAACGGATGAAGCCACAGCTGAATGCTGTTGAGCACCATCCATCCGAAAATAAACACGCCGAAAGAAATGATGAACGCCCAGCTTCCTCCGAACTCAGCGATCTTATCGGCGAGCCGGTCTCCGACGGTGAGATGTTCTTCCATTTCTTCGTTGACGTTCTTCGACGCCAGCGACATCACAAGGTCGTCCGTCTCGCGAAGCCGCCGGCCGATCTCGGCCATCATACCGATCCCAACAGAGGGCCGCTCTAGGAGAAATGTGATAAATTCCTGACGTTTAAGCTGAAGGAGAACACACTCTTCGGTTGCTGTGGCGGTCGCCGTTCTTGGCCGGCCGTCGATCAACGACAGTTCTCCGAAGAAATCCCCTTCGTGCAAATGGGATATCCGGAGCTTGTTGTCCCTTCCCTCCAGCGGTACCGAAATTTCTACCGTCCCCTTTTCGATAACGAACATCGACGAGCCGGTTTCTCCTTTCACAAAAAGCGTTTCCCCTTCCTTCAGCGTACGGCGTTCCCACAGCTGCGAGAGTACGTTCTGATCCGACGAGGAGAGCTTTTCGAAAATCGGAATGTTCGTCGTGACGTTCATCGGGACCACTGTGAATTGACGGAGGTCGTTATCATTTCTTTTTCGCTCGATGCTGCCAGAAACCCGGAAGTTCGTCGTAGAAATAAGCGCATGTCCGGATACCCCCGAAAAAATTGTCCAGGTTGAGGAACTCGTCGGGAGAATGGGCATTTTCATCCGGCAACCCGAACCCGAGAAGCACTGTATCGAGTCCGAGCACCTTTTTGAATTGGGCAACGATGGGAATAGAGCCTCCTTCGCCCTGGTAGAGGACTTTTTTTCCGAACCCTTTTTCCAGCGCAACGACAGCCGCTTTTACACCAGGGCTGTCGATCGGCGTAATGGCAGCTTCCCCTCCGTGCAAATCTCGCACGACGACGTCGATCGTCTTTGGCGCATTTTTTTTGAAATGCTTCTCAAAAAGCTTGGCTGCTTTTTCCGATGTTTGGTTCGGCACCAGCCGCATCGATATTTTAGCGAATGCTTTTGCCGGAAGCACCGTTTTCGCTCCCTCGCCCGTATAACCGCCCCAGATGCCGTTACACTCGAGCGTCGGACGAGACCATAACCGTTCCAGTGTTGTAAACCCTTTCTCGCCGTAGAGTTGTCGCACGCCAAGCTCCTTCGCGTACTGCTTGTCGCGGAAGGGGAGTTTTTTGAAAGAGCTCCGTTCGGCTTTCGTCAACGGTCTCACGTCGTCGTAGAAACCCTTCACCGTAATCTTTCCGTTCTTGTCGTGGAGCGAGGCGATCATCTCGCACAACGCCTGCACCGGATTATGAACCGAACCGCCGAACGACCCTGAATGAAGGTCGCGGTTCGGCCCCGTCACCTCCACCTCCATGTACGAGAGCCCGCGGAGACTGTAGCAGATCGACGGTACTCCTTTTGCAAACATGCCCGAGTCTGAGATGACAACGAGATCGGCCTTCAGCAGATCCTGATGCTCTTCGACGAATCTATCAAGGTTCTCGCTGCCGACTTCCTCTTCCCCCTCGATCAACATTTTAATGTTGACGGGAAGCGAACCTTGCTGTTTCATAAATGCTTCGACTGCTTTAAAATGTATAAACACCTGCCCTTTGTCGTCGGAAGCTCCCCGAGCATAGAGATTTTCTCCCCGCACCGTAGCGTCGAACGGCGGAGACGTCCACAGGTTCAACGGGTCGACTGGCTGGACATCGTAATGTCCGTACAACAGGACGGTCGGCTTTCCGGGAGCGTGGAGCCATTCGCTGAACACCAAAGGATGGCCGCCGGTGGGGAGTATCTGCACATGTTCCATTCCAATTGAAGACATATGATCTGCGACCCATTGCGCACACTTTTGCATATCCCCCGTATGTTCTTTTTGGGAGCTGACGCTGGGGATGGCTAAAAACCGTTTGAGTTCGGTGAGATACCGTTCGCTGTTCGACTGGATGTACGGTAAGACATGTTCCATTATTGATCCTTACGTTATTGAAGTTACGAGAAGAGTGTTGATTGAAAAAATCTTTACTGGATCGCGCTGCCGGAGGCCACATCGTTCGACACCGTCAACAAAGCAAATGCATCTCCGTCTCCATGCGTCGCCAGAAGCATTCCCTGCGATTCCACTCCCATGAGCTTGGCGGGAGCAAGGTTCGCCACAACGATGATCGATTTACCGACAAGCTCTTCCGGCTTCCTCTGCTGTGCGATGCCGGCGACGATTTGTCTTCGTTCCGTCCCGATCTCGACCTGGAGTTTAAGAAGTTTTTTCGATTTTGGGACCGCCTCGCACGCGACGATTTTAGCGACCCTCAGATCGACTTTCTGAAAATCCTCGAAAGCGATCGTAGGCTTAAAAGAAATTGTTTTGTGTTCTTCCTGCCCGACGGGAGCTTCGCCCGACGATTGCAATTTTTCTAATTCGTTATCGATGGCTTCATCCTCGATTTTTTTGAATACGATTTCGGCTTTGTTTAATTTTTGACCCGCGGGGATCGTGATCTCTCCTGCTTTGTCCCACTCCTCATCCGCAATGCGGCCCTTCATGCCGATCATCGTCCATATTTTTTCCGTAGAGAACGGGAGCACCGGCGCAAAAAGGATAGCGAGCGACCGGACCGTTTGAAGGCACACGTGGAGCGTCGTTGCGCATTGAACGGGGTCGGATTTTATCGTCTTCCACGGCTCGCTGTCGTTAAAATATTTGTTCGCAGCGCGGGCGAGGTTCATCACCTCAGCCGTTCCTTCCCGAAATTTGAAATTCTCGTAAAGGGCTCCGGCGGCCGCCGGCGTACCCTTCAACGTCGCAAGCATCGCTTTGTCTCGGTCGTTGAGACGCCCGAGGGGCGGCACTTCCCCGTTAAAATTCTTTTCGGCGAATGCAATTGTCCTGTTGACGAAATTGCCAAAGATGTCGGCGAGTTCGTTGTTGCTCTTCGCCTGAAAATCTTTCCAATAAAAATCCGAGTCGCGGGTCTCGGGGAGAATCGTCGTCATGGTATACCGCAAAAAATCGGGCTCGAACGTCTTTAGAAAGTCCTTCACATAGATCGCGTTGTTGCGGCTCTTCGAGAACTTGCCTCCCTCAAGGTTGAGGAACTCATTTGCCGGCACGTTGTCCGGAAGAACGTACCCTCCTCGCGCCATGAGCATCGCCGGAAACACAATGCAATGGAACACGATATTATCCTTCCCGATAAATGCGATATACCGCGTCGACTCATCCTGCCAGTATTCTTTCCACTTGTCCGGTCTGCCGATGCGGTTCGCCCATTCCTTTGTCGAGGAAATATAGCCGAGGACCGCGTCGAACCACACATAGAGCACTTTATCCTTGAATGCTTCCAGCGGGACGGGCACTCCCCAATTGAGGTCGCGGGTGACGGCCCGGTCCTGCAGTTTCTCCTTGAACCATCCCTCGCAATAGTTGACGACGTTGTCCTTCCATTCTTTGTGCGAATGGACGTACCGTTCAAGCCGATCTTGAAAATCTCCGAGCGGGAGGTAGAAATGCGTTGTGCTGCGCACGACGGGCGTCGTCCCGCAGAGCTTACATTTCGGGTTGATCAGCTCGACGACGTTGAGCCATGTCCCGCAGTTCTCGCACTGGTCGCCGCGCGCGGATTCATAGCCGCACACGGGGCATGTCCCTTCGACATACCGGTCGGCGAGAAACATTTTGTTCACTTCGCAGTACAGCTGCTCTTCCTGCTTTTCCTTCAGAATTTTCTTGTTGTAGAAATCGAGGAAAAATTCCTTCGACGTGTCATGATGGATCGGCAGCGACGTACGCGAATAATTATCAAAGCTGATCCCCAGGTCGGCAAAGGACTTTGCGTTCATCGCATGGAACCTGTCGACGATGACCTGGGGAGAAACGTGCTCCTTGTCGGCCGTGATGGTGATCGGCACGCCGTGTTCGTCCGAGCCGCAGATAAAAAGAATCTCCTTGTGCCTGAGCCGTTGGTATCGGACGTAGATATCGGCCGGAAGATATGCCCCCGCGAGATGGCCGAGGTGGATCGGGCCGTTCGCATACGGAAGGGCAGCCGTCACCAAAATTCTTTTGAACTTATCGCTCATTGAGTAAAAGCCGTTTAAGCCGGATTGAGAGTGAAAGCAATACTAACGGAAGATACACATTTCCGCGAAGAAGTTCGAGAGCGCGCTCGACAACCGCAACCGTCGCCGGAAGGTCTGCATTGCCAAAGCGAACAATGAATCGCGAGAGCGCCTCCTTCTGATCCTGATTGATGATCCCGGCCGGTCCGCGTTCCTTGAGAATGAGCGCGTCGCGAAGCCATACGAGAAGCAACAGCAGGAATTGCTCGACGGCGCCTCTGTCGTTCTCGCCGATCCGTTCGTCGATCGCTTCAAGCACTTTCACCGTCTGTCCCCCCAACGTCGCCCGCAAAAAATCGACCGCCTCTTCTCTTTTTGCGCCGACGTCGCCGGAGATCAGTTCGAGAGCGTAGGAGTAATCTCCGCCCGCGAGCCGGGAAACGAGCTGCGCCTGCACAGGATCGACGCTCTCGCGTTGAACAAGGGCCTGTTCGATGTCGGTGTCGATCAATAGATCACAACGGATGCTCTGGCAACGCGAAACGATCGTCGATAAAAGCTGTTCTTTTCGCGACGTCGTGAGAAGAAAAATCGTATCGCTCAAAGGTTCTTCAAGAACTTTGAGGAGTGAGTTTGCCGATGTGTCGTTCATCATCTCGGCCTCAGAAATGACGAAGACTTTTTTCCCTTTTTCGAAAGCCGACATCGACGACTCTCTCTTCACTTCGCGGATGCTGCCGATGTTGATCTGCGTCGCTTTCGGAATATCAAAATGGAAATATGGATTCCTCGCCTTCTGGTCCAGCTGCGAGCGAATTTCGTCCCTGAGGTCGGGCTGAAACTTACTCTCTGCGCTCCCGCTTTTATCCCCCTTGCCCGCCGGAAGCGCAAACACAAGCCTGAGGTTGGGGTGCTGAAGGTTATGGACTTTCTTACAGCTCGGACATGCATCGCACGCTTCGTTCTGTTGTCGCTCGCACAAAAGGGCCTTTGCGAACTCAATGGCTAACGCATCTTTTCCGACTCCGCGCGGGCCCCACAAAAGATACGCATGGGCGATCCTCTTCTGGTCGATAGACCTCCGGAGGATTGCACGCGCGCGTTCTTGACCGATGATCGAGTTCCAGCTCATGAGTAATTTAGAATGCCTGCCCGATGCCGATTTGCACCACGCTGAACGAGCCCGTGAGGAATTTTTGATTGAAGATCCATTGGCGTGCCGGAGTTTGTTTAGGGTCGTACACCCGGAGGCCTAGGTCGAACCGTATCGGTCCGACGAACGTTTCGTATCTCAGGCCGGCCCCTGCGGCAATGGCGATGCTGTAACCTTTGATCTCGTTCAGACTGTTCCATAAGTTTCCATAGTCGACGAACATCACACCCATAATATTGTCGAGATTAAGGAACCATAGTTTGCCCGACTCCGGAAACAGACTCACCCGCGATTCCATGTTCCCTTCGAGGATGACGTTGCCCCCCTGGTCCGGGTTGTCGAAGGCCGCCAGGTCGCGCGATTTCCACCCGCGCACGCTTCCGCTGCCCCCGGCAAAGAATTTTCTAGTAGGAGGCACCGGCGTCGTATTGTCCGGATCGTAGAGTTCCGCAACCCCTCCGCGCAGCTTAAACGCCCATACGACAGACTTGCGGCCCCCGTCGGAAAAATAATGTCTCGCAAGAAAAGACACCTTGTAATACTGGGAATACGGCAAACCCGACCCAAGACTGTTGAACAGTTTGGGGATGAGTCCCGCCTCTTCCACCGAGATGGAATGAAAAAATCCCAGCGAAGGCGAAAAAACATCGTTTGTTTTGTCCCGCTGCAGCGTCAGCGTAAGAATGGAGTTGAACTGTTTCTCCCGTGTTCCGGTGAAGGTAGTGATGTCAACTTTTGTCGTGTCCGGAATGTTGACTCCAACGCGCTCGAGGTTCCAATCTGCGTAACCAAAAGTGTATTGCGCGAATTTGGTCGTAATGCCGATCCGGTTGATCAGCGTGTTCAGGTCGTAGTATTTTTGCTTCTCGTAATCGCCCGAGATCGTCCAACTCGCGCTCGTTTTATTGCTGAAAAAATATGGCTGGACCATTTGCGTCTCCAGTTCCGACTTCGTGAGGAGCGTCGGCTCGTTGATCCCTTCTCTGAAGGCGCCCGCGAAATTAAGATCCTGGATGGACTGAAGGCGAAAACGGGCGTTCGCCGATAAATTCCGCGCTTGTCCGAAAAAATTCCGATTGCTGTACCCGATGCCAAGGCCTGCGTTGAACGCGTTGTTCTCATCGTCGACGAGAAGCTCGGGCGTGACCTCCTGGAGATCGCGTGATGGAAGAAGGATGCGGATCGGAATGAACGGCGGCATGGTCGTATCGACGGTAGTCTGCGACTCGATCTTTGCGTTCTCAAAGATGCCGAGACGGTTGAGATTTTGCTCCGATTCGATCTTTTTATCTTCGTTGTAGACTTGCCCGGGAGCAAAGTCGAGCTGACGAAAAATGATGGTGGAGTCGATGGTGTTTTCACTGGATACGAGGTCGATCGGACCGAACGTGTACTGCTCGCCGGGATGGTAGGAAAAGTTCAGCGTGTAGTCCTCTGTCGAAAGATAAAACAGAGCCGGAGTGTTGTCCACCTTCGCTTTTGTGTACCCGTTGTTCCGGAAAATGCGCAACACGCGCAGTTGTTCCTGTTCGATGATGTCCTTGACATACGGGTCCCCCTGTCTGATCAGCTGGCCGTCGTAGATTTCCTTTTTGACGGGCGCCGGGAGGGAATCGATCCCCAGAATCCTCAGCGTGTCGATGACGGAGCGTTTGTTCTCTTTGATAAAAATCGTCAGATCCACTCTCTTGTTTTCATCGTTGAACTTCACCGACGTATCGACGGCTGCATGGGAGTACCCGTGGTCTTTGAGATACTGGCGAAGGCGCAGAATATCGCCGTCGAACAGGATCGGATCGTAGTACTGCGGCTTCGACCCGAGTTTCTGTGAAACGTCATCGTAGAGGAATGTCCAGAATCGCGCAGGCGTCTCGGTGGTTTGCAGCAATTCGCGGAAAGTTTCCGCGGAGGTCGCGCCGTCAATTTTGAACGAGATCGAATTCACCTGGTAAGAGTCCGATTGACTCTTCCCGGGCGCGGGAGGAGCGGCGGAGGAGGCATCCACGACGACGAGAATCGACAGGAGGCTCCCGAGAAGTCGTGCGGCAAGCGTCATTGCAGCCGGAGTGAATCGTCGTAAAATTTGTGGTCTCAACATGAACAAAAAAACCCAGCGCACAGCGGCTGGGTTCTCTCCTTTGGCTTAAGAAAAGATTGCGACAACGGAATAAGCAGGCAATTAGTAGAGCGCGTTGAAATAGATTAGCGAACGGTGAAGCGGGTTAGTATTCTCCTTCGTCTTCGTAAAAAAAGTCCTCGTCCGTCGGATAGTCGGGCCAAATCTCTTCCATACTCTCGTACGGTTCATCACTGTCTTCTAGTTCTTGCAGATTCTCCAACACTTCAATGGGTGTCCCAGTGCGGACAGCATAATCAATAAGCTCTTCTTTGGTCGCGGGCCACGGCGCATCTTCCAGATACGACGCCAGTTCCATTGTCCAAATCATAACGCAATACTCTCCGGATAAAATTTTCTTTCACGGATACCGTCACGAATAAATTCATTGCTCTTTAGTGAGCGCAAGCTGTTCGCGTATCTGCTTGTAATCCGCATCGTCAATAAAATAGTTTACTGGATCCTTTTTCACGCCGTTCAGCCGCACCTCATAGTGCAGATGGGGACCGGTCGAGAGCCCCGTGCTGCCCGAGTAGGCGATGATCTCACCCCGTCGGACCTTTTGACCGGGATGAACGATGGGCCGGCCGAGGTGCGCATACCAGGTTTTATACCCAAACCCATGGTTGATCTCGACCGCGATGCCGTAGCCGCCGCCCGTGTTCCCCGCCGACTCGACGACACCGTCTCCCGTCGCGACGACCGGCGTTCCGGCGTCATTCATGATATCGACGCCTTCGTGCATGCGCATGATCCCAAGTATCGGATGAAGGCGCATGCCGAAATCGTGGATATTATACGTGCCTGCCATCGGTTTGATAGCCGGAATATGAGCGAATAGGTCTTTGTTGAATTTCGATTTCTTGTAGATGTCTTGATAACTTTGCTGTTCGAAAACGATCTCGCGGTCAAGTTTATTCAGCAAATGGTCCGCAAAGCTCATGAGGTCGCTCGCGTCCTTCGAAACAAGACCCGCGTTCGTCAACGGCTTCGTGCCGCCGATCCCGATCTCACGCGTATCTTCATCCACACGTGGTAGGTTGACGGCAAGCCGAAGCTGATTGTCGCGGTCGGCAAGTCTGTCCATCGTCGTTGACATGTCGCTCAAACGTGCGGAAAGGGTCTTGACTTCCTCTTTAAGAAGCTTGTTCTCGGTCGCCAAGAAGTTCACGCGGTCAACGTCAATTCCCAACACATCGCCGAGATAATGATTGACCCCGAAGATGATGCCGAGCCCGGCGAAAACAAGCACGACCATGATCGCCGAGAACTTGAGTTTAAACCCACGCGCTTCGACGAACGAAACGCTTTCTTCCGAGTAATAAAAAAGCTTTCGACTTTTTCCCATCCATCCTCACGTTTGGTGGAATGATCTTCACTTTACGTACAGTAATGCCTGAAAATATAAAAATAATGTTCTTTTGTCAAGGCGAAACCTCACGAAACCGGGATTTATCAAAAACGGGCACAAAAGGGGGTAGCGGACGACCGTTTACTCGAAATCGTGTTCAAAGTAATCGATGGCGCGCTTTGCATTTTTCTTATTTTTCTGCGTGATGACGGCTTCGAGCCGCTTTGAAAACTCTTTTGCGGCGTCGTACCCGTAGTGTTTCAGCAGGTAATCGAGAGCGATCACCTCCGCGATCACCGTGATGTTTTTCCCGGGGAAAATAGGGAGCTTGATGTGCGGTACTTCTACGTCTAAAATTGAAATCGTCGAAAGATCCAGGCCCGTCCGCGTGAAATCTTCGGTCGCTTTCCATTCCATCAATTCGATGACGACCTCTACTCGTTTCTGAAAACGGATGGCCCTGATGCCGAAAATACTCTGGACGTCG
This sequence comes from Bacteroidota bacterium, assembly GCA_035500675.1. Taxonomy (GTDB): domain Bacteria; phylum Bacteroidota; class Ignavibacteria; order UBA10030; family UBA8401; genus JAGVPT01. The sequence continues at coordinate 19,025 of DATJXA010000062.1, forward strand.
ATGAGACCCACCCCGCGGATCTCCATAAAATGCTTCACGAGGTCGGTCCCCGTCCCGATGAGAATTCCCTCCCCTTTCCGCGTCACATTGACGACGTCGTCGGAAACGAGCCGGTGGCCTCTCTCGATGAGATCGAGTGCGATCTCACTTTTGCCGATTCCCGACCTCCCGATGAACAACAGCCCCAACCCGTAAACGTCGACGAACGACCCATGGATCGTCGTCTGAGGAGAAAACTGATCGTCGAGAAAATCGCTGAGAAAATAGACGGCCTTGGTCGTTTCAAGCGGCGTGCGGAACATCGGCACGTTGTGGTCGGCGGCAAGCTGGATGAGTTCTTTATCGATCGCGTTGTCGCTCGTGACCACGATGCACGGGATCGCAAACTTGAAGAGCGTGTTGAATGCTTTGATCCGCTCCTCCAGCACCATGCTGTTGAGATACCTCACCTCGGTATTGCCGAAGACCTGAACCCTGTCGTACGTAAAAAGGGCGACGTAGCCCGCAAGAGCCAGCCCGGGACGGTGAATGTTCTTGTCGCGGATCGTGTTCTCGAAACCGACCGTCGTGAGGGCCTCCAGCTTGAGGCGCGTCTTGTTCGCCTCGAAGAGAAAACCAACCGTAATGCTGTGTTTACGAACGGCTTTTGCTGTTTCAAGTTTCATGGTCGGCGTCCTGGAATCATTCAGTCTTTTGCGTTGATTCGTCGAACTTCTTGCTTCCCTTTTTTATGGAGCTTGCCTTTATACTTTTTCAATTGACGCTCGAGCTTCTCAATAGCCGCGTCTACCGACTTAATGTATTCGTCGCTCTTCTCAACGGCCTTCAACAGGGTGCCGTATACCGTAAGATGGATCTCGGCGATCTTCACGCTGTTGCGTGGACGTTCGAATCTGAGGATCACTTCTGTATGAACGATCCCATCATAATAGCGCTCCAATTTCGCTACAGCAACTCGGACATATTCGCGGAGACCGTCGTGCGGCTTAAAATGGCGCGTTGTAATTGTCGGTTCCATAATCTCTCCGGAGGCTTTACTTCTCTACCCTTCCGTTGCTTTCGGATGCGCCTGGCGATAGACTTTCTTCAACCGTTCCGATGTTACATGGGTATAGACTTGGGTCGTCGAAAGGCTCTCATGCCCAAGGAGCTCCTTCACCGCGAGAAGGTCCGCCCCGCGGTCGAGCAAGTGGGTCGCGAAGGTGTGACGGAGCACGTGCGGGCTTTGTTGGCGCAATTCCGAAACTTGCCTAAAATATTTTTTAACGATGGCGTTGACAGCTTCGGGATACAACCGCTTTCCGTTTGACCTCACAAACAGCGCATCGGTTGCATCGCGCGTTCCCGCATCAACCATTTTTTCGCGTGTCGCTTCGTACCTCCGCATCGCGTCGTGTGCTTTCTTGCCAAATGGGAGGATCCGCTCCTTGTTCCCTTTTCCAACGACCTTGACCGTCCTGTTGTGCATGTCGACGTCCGAAACGTTGAGTGCGACAAGCTCGCCCCTCCGCATCCCTGTACTATAGAGGAGCTCCAAAATCGCAGCATCCCGAACACCGTCGGGAGATCCGAGGTCGGGCAACTCCATCAGTTCTCCCGCCGCCCGCTCGTCAAGAAATTGCGGGAGCTTTTTCTCCACCTTCGGCGTGACGACGTTGTTCATGGGGTTCGCCTGAATGAGCTTCCTGCTGACGCCGAATTTGAAGAATGACCGCAGCGTAGAGATCTTTCGCACGACGCTTTTTTTCGTCATCCCGCTGTCCAGCATCATCGCAAGAAAAGCCCGGACGACGTCCTGGTCGATCCAGTCCGGATGGTTCAGCGTCTCCGGATATCTCCCCTCAAGGAACGAAACGAATTGGTGGAGATCGTTGGAATACGAAATTCTGGTGTGGATGGAAAAATTTCTCTCGTGCTCGGTGTATTCAAGAAACGACGCTATGGTTCGATTGAGCATCGTGGCTCCCTCAAACAGCTATTGCAGTTTCTTCGCGAACGAATTCTTCCTTGCAATTCGGACAGAGCAAATAGTCCCCCTTCTTTTTGGAGCTTTTTTGGACCAGATACGGGTTCTTGCAGTTTTCGCACTCCTGGAGGACCGGCTTATCCCATGAGACGAAATCGCAATCCGGATAACGCGAGCATCCATAGAACGGACGCTTCCGTTTTGTCTTTCGCTCGATAACGTCGCCGTCTTTGCACTTCGGGCACTTCAGGCCCATCGAGATCGGCTGTGTATAATTGCATTTGGGATAGTTAGAGCAGCCGAGGAACGTACCGAACGGTCCGCCCTTCACAACCAGGTCGCCACCGCATTGTTTGCATTTTAGACCGACGGTATGTTGGTGTTTCTCAAGATCTTCGTCGAGAGGTTTCCTGTTTTTGCACGCGGGGTAGCCGGTACACGCTTTGAATTGTCCGTAGCGCCCCCACTTAATGATCATCGGCTTTCCGCAGAGTTCGCACGCTTCTCCCGTCTCTTCCTGCAGCGATTTTTTGATCTTCCCCGCTTCCTTTTCCACGTGATGAAGCGCGTCGATGAACGGCCGATAGAAATCCTCCATCACCTGAACATAATCGTTCTTCCCGGAGGCGATAGTGTCGAGCTCTTCTTCCATCAACGCGGTAAATTTTACGTTGAGCACTTTCGGAAAGCTGTGCACGAGGATCTTTGTCACCACCATGCCAAGTTGCGTCGCGAAGAGTTTTCGATCCTGCTGGTCGACGTACTTCCTGTCGACGATCGTGCTCACGATGGCCGCGTAGGTGCTCGGTCTGCCGATGCCGAGCGATTCAAGCTCCTTGACAAGACTGCTTTCGGTATAACGCGCGGGCGGTTTCGTGAAGTGCTGCTTCGGGACAATGCTGCGGACCGTTGTCGACTGCCCGACAGCAAGCGTTGCGGGAATTTTGGACGTCGGGTCATCGTCGTCTGCCATCCCCTTCTCCTCAACCATATCGTCGTACACTTGCAAAAATCCTCTGAACAACGGGACGGATCCGGTTGCTCGGAATGTATACTCGCCTCCCGCAATATCGACGGTCACCTGTTCGAATGTCGCGGCCGACATCTGACATGCAAGAAAACGGTTCCAGATAAGCTCGTACAGGGCGAACAGGTCTTTATCGAGATGCTTCTTAATGTGCTTGGGGCTGAGCTTGATCGAGGTCGGTCGGATCGCCTCGTGGGCGTCCTGAGATTCTTTACGCTTCTTAAATTGGTGGGGCTCTTTGGGGAGGTACTCGGCCCCATACGAATCGTAAATGAAGTTCCGCACGGCGGCTACCGCTTCATCACTCAACCGCGTCGAATCTGTTCTCATGTAGGTGATGAGGCCGACGATCCCCTCTTCGCCAAGGTCGATACCCTCATACAGCTTCTGGGCGAGCATCATCGTCCGTTTTGCGGAGAACCGGAGCCTGCTTGCCGCTTCCTGCTGGAGGGTGCTCGTAATAAACGGCGCGGGGGCATTGCGCTTGACAGTTTTCTTTTGGAGCTCAACGATGGAGAATGATTTCTTTTGGATGTCGGTGACGTATCCCTGCGCTGTCGTCGCATCGGAGATCTTCGGCTCGGCGCCGTCGACTTTTGTGAGTCTCGCGTAAAACGGCTCCGAGTTCTCAGCCTGGAACTCGCCTATAATTGACCAGTATTCCTGGGGAACGAATTTTTTTATTTCCTCTTCCCGCTCACAAATCAGCCGGAGGGCGACGGATTGGACGCGTCCTGCGGAGAGACCGTAGTACACCGTCTTCCAGATAAAAGGGCTCAGCTTGTAGCCGACAACCCGGTCCATTGCCCTGCGCGCTCGCTGCGAATCGACAAGGTGCTCGTCGATCTTCTTCGGAGCTGCCATCGCATCGGCAATGCCGGTCGGCGTGATCTCGTGGAACAGCACGCGGAAAATATTATCGTTCTTCGGCATGATTTCCTGCGCGATATCCGAAGCGATCGCTTCTCCCTCGCGGTCGGGGTCTGTCGCAATGTAGACCTTATCGGCGCTCTCGGCGTGACGCTGAAGCTTTTCAATGACCTCTTCCTTCCCCTGGATCGTCTCATACGTGACCGCGAAGCCGTTATCGACGTCGACCCCTAACTTACTCTTCGGCAGGTTCTTGATATGCCCCACCGATGCCTCAACAACATACTCCTTCCCGAGATATTTGTTGATCGTCTTTGCCTTGGAAGGCGATTCGACGATGATAAGCGATTTACCCGTGTGTTGACTCTGTTCCTTCAATGAATTGTATCCTTCCCGTTAAACATCATCCTGCTGCCGGATTTTTGCTGATCGCTCCCTTCGAGAAGGATCGACGCGATGATCGACTTCGTTTCGGGAATCCCCGCCGTCACGTAATCCGCGAGCATCACCCGGTCGATAACGCTTTCGATCTCTTCGTCCGAAATAAGTCCGAGTTCGCGCAATTGAATGAGATAGCCCTGAGCATCCGGCGTGAAGACCATTCGTTCGGCTTCATGAAGGACGCGGTGCGAATGGGGAGAACTCTTGGAAACATCCTTTGCAAGGTTCTCGCCCGTCGAGATCTTCTCGTAGACCCAACTGAACGCAGTGCTGATCTCCGTCGGCGTGTAGCCGTTGTTCGTCAGCACGCTCAAGTCGATTTCTCCGAGAGGAGTATTGTTGCGCAAAGCTCCCATCAGGTACACGATGATCTCAACTATTTTTTCACGCATTGTCGTATGCCAAAAGATCCTGGCTCAGTAACTTCCGTCTTTGAGCCAATGTAATAAAATAAACCAGAGTGTCAAATTTGCGCCGACGCGCCCGTTTTTGTCGTTGACGCTGCCGCATCGTCGTCGTGGAGAAGACGACCTACCGGCTCGTCTTCCGCATGCAAAGCCTCACGTACCGTTCCTGCACCTCAAACATTTTTTTCCGCTGATTTGTTCGCTTGTCGTCGTAACCGAGTACATGGAGGAGGCCGTGAACGAGAAGACGTGTCAGTTCGTTGCGCACCGAGACCCGATACGCACGCGCTTGACGCCGCGCTTGTTGGACGTTGACGTAGAGTTCAGCTTCGGGGAAAGGCCGGGTTTCAATAGGGAAAGAAATGACGTCGGTGACTGATCGATGCCCCAGATACTTCGTATTGATTTTTCGGATAGCGGCGTCGCCTACTAAGATGCATGAAATTTTTCCCCCTTTTGCCTTCTCGCCCCTCAGGACCGTCGCGACAATGTCGGCGATGGTCCTCTTAGGCATACGGGGTCTGCCGTTGCCATAAAAAACGGCAACTTCGACCGTCACCGTTTTCTTTTCCTCGGCGATTTCTTCGTATGATCGGGAAGCACGGATTCGGTAAGTGAAAGTGCAACGCCCGACAGCATGACTTCCGGACCAAGCTGTGTGAAATCTCCCGATAACAGAGCCCGGTCGACATTGGCGTAGAGCGAGCATCCCCCCTCCCGTTCGACGATGAGGCCTGAGACCTTGCCGTTCTGTTCCCCGATGAACGTGACCTCTCCCAACATCTCACTCACAACATATCCAGAACAGAAATGGAGCTGCAGATGGGAGTTATAAGTATAGACGGTGACAAGATTCCCGCGTTCCCTCCCGATCATAATGTCGGGGTACACCTCTACCGCAAGTTTCCGCTTCGTACCGCTGTTTTCAACCTCGAACCGGACATTGTTGCCGCGCGCCTTCCCCTTGACGCCGAGAGCTCTGCTTAATTTTTTGAAATCAGCGGGAGTAAAAACAAACGGTGTTCTAGCCATAATTCCAACGGTAAAAAAAGAAAAAACCCCGCATCGCACTGCTCGGGGTTCACACTGGTGTTCTGATCGCTGCGGCAACGTGAAGCATCATACGCGCCATAAAAATGTAGTGAACGTTACACCCCACACATCAATATAAAAACCGACGGCCGAATAGTCAAGCCCATTTGGTAGTGACGCATTTTGATCTTTTTAGTCCATTCCATGTTGGATGCCCGCCAGAAACATGCGGACATGACGCAAATTCTGGACCGTCATTCCCGAATGATTCTATCGGGAATCCAAAATGCGTCACAATCGCCCATTTTCACTACCAGGTCAGCTCAAGCCCTTCGCGCGCCGCCGTGCACTCGAACTTGAAGTTCTTCGTCTTGATCTCTTTCGTGCACTTGAGCACGATGTCGTCGACTTTTTCGTCACTCCGGTTCGGCTCGTGGTGGAATAAAATGAGGTGCCGCGCGCCCGCTTCGGCCGCAACTTTGAGCGTGAAGAGGTAATGCGAGTGACCCCAGCCCACTTTTTCGACGTACTCTTCCGGAGTGTAGGTGCAGTCGTGGATGAGAATATCCGCTCCCTTTGCAAAATCATAGACCCTTTGGTTAGGGTCTCCGTGAATAACGGAATACGCATCCTGTACAACCCTCTCAAAATTCGTCATCCGCTGGGCCACCTCTCGGTCGAACGGTTCGTTGTCGCTGATATAAACGAGCGTCTTGCCTTTGTACTCAAGACGGTATCCGACCGTGAAGCCGGGATGGTTGACATACATCGACCTCACATGTGCCCCGAAAATTGTGAACTCCTCCTCTTTGATCGGCCGGAAGTTG
>DATJXA010000063.1:0-21049 GCA_035500675.1 Bacteroidota bacterium
AAAAGCGACGGCGTCACGGCCGTGTCGCGTTTTTTGAAAGAAAAAACTCTGACGAATTACAACATCGAAAAAGAGATCGAGGTCATACCGAATTTTGTCGACACGCGCTTGTTCAAGCGAAAAGAAACAAACTTGCGGAACTCCATCGCCCCCCGCGGAGAAAAGATAATTATCCATACGTCGAATTTTCGCATCGTAAAGCGCGTGACCGACGTGATCAGAATTTTCGGAGTGGTGGAGAAAAAAATACCGTCGAAACTTCTTCTCGTGGGAGACGGTCCGGACAGATCCAACTGCGAAAACCTTTGCCGCGAATTGAAGCTTGAAGACCGGGTGATCTTCCTTGGCAAGCAGGCCGAGCTTGTGGAATTGCTTTCGTCGGCGGATTTATTTTTGATGCCGAGTCAGTCGGAAAGTTTCGGCCTCTCGGCGCTCGAAGCGATGGCGTGCGAGGTCCCCGTCGTGTCATCTAGCGTCGGCGGTTTGCCGGAACTCATCGTCCACGGCGAAACGGGATACATCGCGGAAATAGGGGATGTCGAGAGGATGGCAAAATATGCGGTCGAGTTATTGACGAACGATTCGCGCCATGAGAGGTTTGCCAAAGCGGGACGCCAGCGCGCGATAGAAAACTTCGACATCGATCAGATCGTCGCCGATTACGAACGTCACTACGAAAGAATTTTGAACTCAGATCCGGTCCTCGCCCGTTAATCTTGCCGAACTCCTCCGACTCTTTTCATCCTACCGCGCCACAAGAGTGAGATACGCGAACCGCACGACAAAAGGTAATCCGTAGAAAAAGGCTTGCGAGAGCATCGGCGTAAGAAGGCTCCGAGTGCGGTAGTACACTAGACCGCCGTAGAGCCCGATCGCTAAAGCAAAAGCATATTCAAGAACGTCCCCTCCGTACACCGGCACGTTCGTTCGGCCTGCTGCAAACGCCGCGGTCGTAAAAAGAACGACGATCGGTATTTCAAAGGATCTAAAAACGATCTTTTCAGGCCAATACTTCGCGAGAAGCGTTTGAAACAATCCGTGAAATAGGATCTCATCCGCGACGGCTGCAACCATCCACTGAAAGACAATCCAGCCGACCATATCTGCCCGGCTGAGATGTTTTAAATAGACAGGCAGATTTCCTGTTTCAAACAGAGGAATCCCCACCAGCGCGACAATGATCACGAGCGCGACGCCGTAGAACCTGACAAGGATCGCCATCGAAAGGCGTATTGTGGAGGAATTGATGCCGTAGCTCCACAAGTGGCCGCGTGAAAGGACAGTGATCGCGAACATGCCTATGGCAAACTGCCACACATGGTGTTCAAAGAGCCCGGTCAGTCCGGGAGCCAGCGATGGCGGCAACGGCAGGGTTTTAGACAAGAGATGCAGTGAAGCAACCCACTCGATAAGAGCAAAACACACGAACACCGCGAGAAGCGCTCCAACTTTTGCGCCAATGGAAACAAGCTGGTTGGGCTTCGAATCAGGAAGGGCATGATGCTTTTGCATTTCGCGGGCGAAAAAATTACTTTGAGATTGTCATGAACGATCTGTCAAGCCGCCTTACGGAAGAATTGCTCGAATATTTTCGGACCGAAAAGTACACGATCCTCGGAGCGAAAAATGTCGAGGGATATCGTCCGCCTCAACGCCTCCACAATGACGGCTTCGGCGACCAGCAGCAGAAACAGCCGGCTGTCTTCGGTTTCGACGAGACCAGCAAACGCTATGTCATTGGCGTGATAAAAGCAGACAATGCCGAATTGGAATCGGCCCATTCATTGACCGAGTACGACGTCTTCTTTGACCACCGGAATTCGGAGAACGGAGAATCGTCGCGCGTCTGCTTCCTTCTTCCCCCGAAATTGATCCCGGAATTCACAGCGATGATCACTCATTACATTCATCGCGATTACTGGAAAAACATGACGATCATCCGCTCTAAACTTGCCGGAGATGCATCGTAAGGGTCGCCTCAAAGAACGCGAAGGTTTGCGTACTTCAGCATGAGGTTCTTCGGCCCCACACTTTCGAACAATACGACCGCTTTTGACGATTCTCCCGACCCCGCGAGCTGAAGGACTTTTCCTCTTCCAAAAGATTCATGTTCAACGCGGCTGCCCACCCGGAGCGTTTCTACCTCCTGAGATTCATTCTCGTAATCGGGGCTCCCGTCGACGTCAAAATGAGAAGCAGCGAAGTTCTCTTTCCCGCGGCCGTATTTCCATGAACGGCCGTCGCCCGAAAATGTCGTTCGCTGCGGATGGCCGGCGGCGGCAGTATGGAGGTGGCGAGACGATTCATGCTGGATAAGGGAAGCATCGATCTCTTCTCCAAACCTTGAAAGCACTGGATACGTCACATCGCCGAAACGATAGCGGAGGCGTGTGTGCGTCAAGTATAATTTTTTCATTGCGCGAGTGATGCCTACATAGAACAAACGTCGCTCTTCTTCGAGTTCGTCGGGCTCCGGCGCAACCTGATACAACGGGAACAATCCCTCTTCCAAACCGGCAACAAAGACGACGGGAAACTCAAGACCCTTTGCGGAATGAAGCGTCATAAGCGTTACGGCATTCCGTCGGTCCACGACCTCGTCGGTTGGAGAAACGAGAGAGACCTCTTCGAGAAAGTTTTCGAGCGAGGCATCGGGGTTTGCCGAGGTGAATTCCGACAACGCGGAGAGCAATTCCTGTATATTTTCCCAACGGCCGAGCGCTTCCGGCGTCGCTTCTTCTTTGAGGGCGCGTAAAATTCCCAGCTCGTCGACCAATGCGCGGGCGACCTCGTTTGCCGACATCTGCGATGTGAGGGCGATATATTTTTCGATGAGCTGCACGAACTGAGCAACGGCATTCCGCGTCCGCTCCCCGATCGAAGAAATCGCATTGATGTTCTTCAGGACTTCGAAAAAAGTCTTGGGCGCGCCGGCTTGCTGGCCGTGCAGCAACAATCTTTCTATCGTTGTATCTCCGATTCCGCGCGACGGGAAATTGAGGATCCTCATCAGACTTTCTTCGTCCTTGGGATTGACGATGACGCGCAGATACGCAAGAACGTCCTTGATCTCTTTCCGTTTGTAGAACTCTACCCCGCCGACGATGACGTACGGAATGCCGCTCCTCCGCAACCCATCCTCGAGCGATCGGGATTGCGCGTTGGTGCGGTAGAGGATCGCAAAGTCTTTGAGGTCGAGCTTTTGCTTCGCGCACTGCTCCTGAATGTGCGAAACGATCTTCATGCCCTCATCTTTATCGTCTTCCGCTTCGATCATCGTCACGACATCGCCCTGAGCGTTGGATGTCCATAGGGTCTTGTGAATCTGATTCTTATTGTTCTTGATGACAGAATCCGCAGCGGCAAGGATCGTTTTCGTGGAACGGTAGTTCTGTTCCAGCCTGAAGACTTTGCATTCTGGGTAATCCCGCTCAAAATCGAGAATATTCTTGATATCCGCCCCGCGAAAGGCATAAATGCTTTGCGCGTCATCCCCGACAACGCAGATATTTTTAAAGCGGCTCGCAAGCAAGTTGATCAGAACATACTGGGCGCGGTTCGTATCCTGATATTCGTCGACAAGAAGGTAGCGGAACCGGTACTGGTATTTCTCGAGAATGCTTTCGTTCTTGCGGAAGAGTTCGATCGGTTTTAGGAGGAGGTCGTCAAAATCCATCGCGTTGTTTCTGCGAAGCCGTTCCTGGTACTCGGCATAGACCGCTGCTGTGCGTTGCTCGAGCGGGTCCTTTGCCACGTTATCGTATTCCGAGGGCGAAACGAGATGATTTTTTGCACCGCTGATACGGGCCTGTATTCCCCGGGGGTTAAATTGCTGCGCGGAAATGTTGAGCGAAGACATGACGGTTTTGACGAGCCCAAGACTATCGTCGCTGTCGTAGATCGTGAAGTTTCGTTCGAACCCGATCGCCTCGCATTCGTGCCGCAGGATGCGCGCGAAGATGGAATGAAATGTCCCGGCCCAAACGTCCTTTGCATTGTCGCCGACCAATTTTTCGATCCGGCTCTTCATCTCCTTCGCGGCTTTGTTCGTAAAGGTGAGGGCGAGTATTTGATAGGGCTTGATCCCCTGTTCGATGAGGTGCGCAACGCGGAACGTCAGTACACGCGTCTTTCCGCTCCCGGCTCCGGCGACGATCATCACCGGTCCGTCGACCACCGAGACCGCTTGCTGTTGAACAGGATTTAAGTCTGATGTCATTTCCATGCGAAGAAAATATTGCGTGGAGAAAAATACGCAAATTACCAAAGTGAAGCAACCAACGGTGGGAAGCGGGGGGAGAAACGGCGAGTAACTTTAGATAATGATCGCGCCTTCGAGCCGTAACAGGAATTCTTTTGTTTTTACTCCGGCCGAGTAGCCGGCGAGAGAACCGTCGTGCCCCACAACACGATGGCACGGGACGACGATCGGCAGCGGGTTGCTTCCGTTCGCAGTCCCGACAGCGCGGAATCCGCGCGGCACTCCGACCCGTCGCGCAAGCTGCTTGTAGGTAATCGTCGTGCCATATGGTATCCGTTGGAGTTCTTTCCAGACGCGAAGCTGAAAGGCCGTTCCGATCTGGTCGAGCTGCGCAGAAAATTTTGCGAGCTTGCCGTTGAAGTATCGGTTCAATTGATCGATCGCCTCTTTATTGCGGCTTTTATTTTCCACGACGTCGTCATCGTCAAAATGCAAAGAGAGCCAATCGAAAAAATCTTTTTTCGATTCTTTCGGGATGCTGATTTTGCACACGCCATTGTCGGTGGAGGCAATGTAGATGTGGCCGATCTTGGAATCGAAAGATGTGCAGTAAACTTTGGGCATACGATGCGAAGTTGACGGTAGAAACTTCTCCCGCTCGATCGAGGAACGACCAAATATATGAAAGTTGAAAAATCGGCGCAAGTGGAATCTTGCGCGTGTGAAAAGAAGGAATTGACGACGCTGTCATGAGTGAACGAAAATTGAAATCGTTCGCGATCCTTTGAACTTGTCGGCGGCTCTACCTAGGTCGTTTGTCTTTTCAACCGAAGTAAATTCTCACGTCACTCTTCGTCTTCGTGATGCCGCAACTTTTCGAGGACAGAAAAATCTTCAAGCGTTGTCGTGTCGCCGATCGTTGCTCCTCCCGATGCGATCTCACGCAATAATCGGCGCATAATTTTTCCGCTGCGCGTTTTTGGAAGAGCGTCGGTGAACCTGATGTCGTCGGGCTTAGCCATTGCTCCTATCTCTTTGGCGACGTGGAGACGAAGTTCTTCTTTAAGTTGAGGCGTCGGCGACCGCTTCCCTTCCAACGTTACAAACGCGCATATCGCAGAACCCTTTATTTCATCCGGCTTTCCAACAACCGCCGCCTCAGCAACGTATGGATGACTCACAAGCGCACTTTCAACTTCCATCGTTCCTAATCGATGCCCCGAGACGTTAATAACGTCGTCCACGCGCCCCATGATCCAGAAATAGCCGTCTTTGTCCCGACGCGCTCCATCACCAGTAAAATACATGCCTTTAATATCGCTCCAATAGGTCTTCTTAAACCGTTCGGGATCCCCATAAACACCGCGCATCATCGACGGCCACGGTTTTTTGATCACCAGATATCCTCCTTGGTTCGCAGGAACGGATTTCCCTTCTTTATTGACAACATCGGGCTGAATTCCAAAGAAAGGTAGGGTTGCGGTTCCCGGTTTCGTCGGTGTAGCTCCAGGAAGCGGAGTGATCATAATAGAACCAGTCTCGGTCTGCCACCATGTGTCCACGATGGGACATTTTCCTTTTCCGATGATCTTATTATACCACATCCACGCTTCAGGATTGATCGGTTCGCCGACTGTGCCGAGCAAGCGAATGGAGCTGAGATTGTGCTTAAGCGGCCATTGCTCGCCCCACTTAATAAAAGCGCGAATGGCGGTTGGCGCGGTATAGAAAATGTTCACTTTATATTTCTCAACAATAGTCCAAAAACGGTCCGGTTCCGGATGGTTGGGCGCCCCTTCATACATAACGACCGAAGCCCCGTTTGAAAATGGCCCGTAGACGATATAGCTATGGCCGGTCACCCATCCGATATCGGCCGTGCACCAATAGGTATCCGTATCTTTGATATCAAAGACATACTTTGTCGTAAGATAGCAGCCCAGAAGGTATCCTGCCGTCGAATGGACAACCCCTTTTGGCTTTCCGGTAGTTCCGCTTGTATAGAGTATATAGAGAGGATGCTCCGAGTCGAGCTTTTCGGGTTCACATTCGGCCGATGCAGTCGACATTAGCCCATCCCACCAGTGATCTCGGCCTGGGGCCATGTTTATTTCAGTACCGACCCTTTTTACAACGATAACGCTTTCGACCGAAGGCGTTACCTTGAGGGCGTCGTCAACGTTCGCCTTCAGCGGAACAACATTTCCGCGTCGGTAGCCCCCGTCGGCGGTGACGACGAGCTTTGCTTTTGCGTCGTTGATCCTGTCCTTGAGCGCCTCTGCGCTGAATCCGCCAAAAATAACACTGTGTGTCGCCCCGATGCGAGCGCAGGCAAGCATTGTGATCGCGAGCTCAGGAATCATCGGCATATAAATGACTACGCGATCTCCTTTTTCGACCCCGAGACTCTTCAAAACATTCGCACACCGGCACACCTCCCGGTGGAGGTCCGCATACGTAAGCGTACGAGTATCGCCCGGTTCTCCTTCCCAAATGATCGCGGCCTTATTCTTCCGCCATGTAGTCAAATGCCGATCGATACAGTTATACGAGACGTTGATCTTCCCGCCGACAAACCATTGCGCAAAAGGAAGCTTCCATCGAAGGACCTTCGTCCATTTTTTATACCACGACAGCTCCTCGGCCATCTTCGCCCAAAATTTTTCGGGGGACTTGACGGACTCAGCGTACATTTTTTTATAAACTCCGAACGATTTCAGAGCCGCAGTTTTTACGAATTTTGCATTCGGCTTGAACACGCGATGCTCTTTGAGCATCGAGGTAATGTTCACAGAGCCGCCCTGTTGACCCGGATTGGCCATGACAATGCTCCTTCAATAAAAAATGGTTTGGAAAAATAGTGGCATCACAACACGAGCGCAAACTGCGGTCGCGTTCACGAGATCAATTTATACCCCATGAACAAACTGATGATCAACAAAATAACGCCGCATCCGCGCGTAATTTTTTCGATAAGCGATTTGTCGAGCTTCATCTTTTGTTTTTCGACCAGCTCCAGAAGGACCATGAACCATCCGGTCGTTCCAAATCCGGTCCCTAACGCGAAAAACAAATTGTTGTATGCTGAAACCGCGAGAATATGATAGCCGTGAATGATGCCAGCGACAGTAATCCAGTAAGCGATAAAGGAAGGATTGGAGAGATAGAGGACAATGCCAAGAAGAAAATAGCGTTTAAACCCTGGCGATTCCTCGTTTTTCGACAGCTTCGCCTCGGGGATTTTGAAGAAGGTCGTTTTAATGCCGAAAGCAAGGAAGATGAAGAACGTCGCGATCTGAAAAATGAGATCGACATGGGGGTTCGTGCTGAGCGATGAAATGCCGAACATTGCCGCAGCACAGTACACAAAATCCATCCATCCAGACCCGGTCCCTATCATTAATCCCTGGGCAGTATTATTCGACAACCCCTTCATCATCACAGCGATGTTGATGGGGCCGATGGGGACGGATGAAAAGAATCCGATGATAAAACCGACAACGAAGGCGATCATTAAAAAATTCAGTTGTAAGAAAAACGCAGGGCAACGATTGCGCACGCACTGTGGAACGCGGCGTCGCGGGGGATTTCACATTTCAGCGATTATTACGAAGTGGAAGATAAAAGAATTGGCGATGAATCGCAAAATCTTTATGCAAGAAAATGTTCTTGAGAAAGCTCACGGTTCAACGAGACTTCCTCGCCGAATCGCATCAATCTCTCGACAACGGGAGCTTGGGTCGTGTAGGTCATCAATTCCGCGCGAAACTTTGCCACATTCGGCAGCCCGCGGAGATAGCCCGAATAATGTTTCCGCATTTCGAGCACTCCTGTCCGTTCCCCCTTATATTCGACTGAAAGCCGCAAATGTTCAACGCATACCGCGATCCGTTCGTCGATCGACACGGCGGTCGGCGTTTGTCCGGTCCGTAAAAAATCTTTCGCTTGTTGAAAAATCCACGGGTTATCGATCGCCCCTCGCCCGATCATCACTCCGTCGCATCCCGTTTCCGCGAACGCTTTTTTCACGTCGGATGGTTGAAGGATGTTCCCGTTGATGACGACGGGGATAGAGACCGCCGATTTTATTTTCGGGATCCACGAATAATCCGGGACGCCTTTGTGAGCCTGCGCGCGTGTACGGCAGTGCACCGTGAGACCCTGCACGCCGATGTTCTCAAGCATCGTTGCAACTTCCACGATGCGAATGGAATGTTCATCCCACCCGAGTCGCGTTTTAACGGTAACGGGTTTCGTTGTGGAGCGTACCACCGAAGAGACTATTCTCTCCATCTTCGGCAGATCTTTCAGCAGGCCGGCACCCGCTCCACGCATCGCAACGTCTTTCACCCAACATCCGCAATTGATGTCGATAAGGTCCGGGTTAAGTCCGTCCGCGATCTTCGCCGCCCCTTCCATCGATAATTCTTCGCCGCCATAAATTTGTATGCCGAATGGCCGTTCCTCTTCGGAGAAAAACATTTTCTTTTTGGTCTTCTCGCTGTTTCGCACGAGGCCTTCCGAATTCACGAATTCCGTGTAGACGATATCCGCCCCGAGTCTCTTGCAAATGAGGCGGAACGGGAGGTCGGTCACGTCCTCCATGGGTGCGAGAAGGATCGGGTTGGGAATTTCGATGTGAGCAATTTTCATCGGAGACGTAATCGTGCTATCACGTTGAACTGATCGATTGGATGATGGCGTCCGCCATTTCAACCGTCCCGGTAGTCGACCGCGGGTTTAAATCTTTTGTCACGGACTTTCCTTCTTTGAGGACCTTCGAGACGGCACTCCTGATCTTTGTCGCCGCGGTCGTTTCGCCGAGATGATCGAGCATCATTGCTCCCGCCAGGATAATTGCGCACGGGTTGGCGATATTTTTTCCGGCAATATCGGGAGCGCTTCCGTGCACTGCCTCGAAGATCGCCGCGTGCGCCCCTATGTTCGCGCCGGGAGCTAAACCAAGTCCGCCGACCAGGCCAGAACAAAGGTCCGAAAGAATATCGCCAAAGAGGTTCGTCGTCACCATGACGTCGAATTGCGCGGGGTTGAGCACCAACTGCATCGCCATATTATCCACTATCCTGTCCTCGACCGCGATCTCGGGATATTTCTGAGCTACCTCCCGAGCGACTTCAAGGAAAAGCCCTCCGGAGAACTTCATGATGTTCGCTTTATGGACGATCGTCACTTTCTTGCGGTTGTATTTGCGCGCGTATTCGAACGCCGCCCTCACGATCCTTTCCGACCCAAAGCGCGTAACGATGCCTATCGTCTCCGCCGCGCTTTTTTGAGCGTCGACAAAATGCTCGATGCCGGAATAGAATTCTTCAATATTCTCTCTGAACATCACCAGATCGACGTTCGCGTACCGAGATGACACTCCCTCGAACGATTTCGCGGGTCGTAGATTGATATAGAGGTCGAATTCTTTTCTCAAGGCGACGTTGACGCTCCGAAAACCTTTTCCGCTCATCGTTGTGAGCGGCCCCTTCAGAGCGACCTTGTTCTTCTGAATCGATTCGATCGTCGATTCCGGAATCGGATCCTTCAATGTCTCGATGGCCGCGATCCCGGCCTGAGCGACCTCCCATTGAATTTTAACTCCCGTCGCTTCTATCACGCGGCAAGCCGCTTCCGAAATGCTCGGGCCTATTCCGTCACCGGGAATGAGTGTAATAGTATACATGGATTGAATGAATTCGCGAAGAAAGTTTTTCCAATATACAAAAAGAGGCGCCGAGTTCCAAGTTGTAAGGGGGGTAGTGGTACAGTTTGAATGTTCTGATTTGCCGGTACGTGGATTCCCGATAAAAAACATTCGGGAATGACGAACTCTGCGCATCATCATGCACCCAAGTTCTTGGTGGCATCCAAGCTGTTTCACTACCCCACCACCGACTTTCTTGACTCGCTCCTATTTTTTGGGTAAATTTACACGCATCAATCGGTGACGGTGTCGAAAAATTCTGCGCCGTTTGCCTTCAATTCCGAATTATCTCCTGCAGATTACTTGAAACGACTCCTCAACTTTATTAAGATAGAGCATACTCTCTTCACGCTGCCGATGATTTACAGCGGCGTTTTCCTCGCATCCAGAGAAAAACCTTCAAACCTAATCCTTCTTCTGGTCCTGATGGCTGCCGTCGGGGCGCGAACGGTTGCGATGACGCTCAATCGGATCATCGACCGGGAAATTGACAAAAGGAATCCGCGCACTGCGGGCAGAGAGCTGCCGAGCGGCAAACTCAATTTGTGGCAAGTCTCGCTGATCTTAGCGGGCGGATTTATCCTGTATATTGCGGCGGCTCGCGAGATCTCCGATTTCTGTTTCCGTCTCTCGCCGATTCCTCTCGTCGTTTTTATTATTTATCCTTATCTCAAACGATTTACTCCGCTGGCGCATTTTGGCGTCGGACTCGGGATGGCGATGGCGCCCCTCGGCGGATGGTTTGCCATTACCGGTTCTCTCAATAATATCAGCACCGGGCTCATTCTCCCGATTTTCGTGTTATTCTGGGGATCGGGATTTGACATTATCTATTCGACGCTGGACGAACAATTTGACCGCACAGCGAACCTCTATTCGTTTCCTTCGCGATTTGGAAAAGATAAAGCTCTCCAAATTTCCGCGGGCCTTCATTTTCTCGCGTTCGTCACGCTCGTCGTTCTGTTTTTTCATTCTCTCAAAGGCCTTGTGGCCGTCCCCCCCCTTCTTCTCAGCGGCCTTCTCCTCTATCTCGAGCAGAAAAAGGCGGACGACGTCGAACTCGCTTTTTTTAAGATCAACATCCTCATCGGGTTCAATATCTTTGCGATGGTCATTTTACCGAACGTGATATCATGAGGATCGTCGTCGGCATCACCGGCTCGTCCGGGGCAGTGTTCGCCCTCGATTTTCTCAAGCAGTGTGCCGCCGAGAAATTTCTCGTCGTCAGCAAGTGGGGAAAGGTGCTCCTCAAAGACGAGCTCGACCTTACCGAAAAGGACCTTCAACCGTTTGTGAAGAGGCAATTTTCGAACGATGATCTCACGGCTCCCATCGCTTCGGGCTCAAACCATTTTGACGCGTGCGTTGTGATCCCATGCTCGACATCCACGCTCGGAAAAATTGCCTCGGGGATCGGCGATTCGCTCATCACACGAACCGCGCAAGTAGCGCTGAAAGAGCGATTCAAACTCGTCCTCTGCATCAGAGAAACTCCTTTGTCCACTGTCTCGCTCGAACAATGTGCTTCACTATCCCGCATGGGCGTTACGATCATGCCGATCTCCTCTCCATTATATTTCGTTCCAAAATCTGTCGGCGAGTACGTCTCCGCCTTTACCGATAAGCTCCTCGGAGTCCTCGGCGAGAGGACTTCAAAAGGGTGGAGAGCCGAGGAATTGGAATAACGCCGATGACTTTCACAGCACTCCGTGAATTTGCCAACTACCTGGAGAAGAACGGCGAGCTCCATCGCGTCAAGGTGGAAGTGGACCCGATCCTCGAAGTCTCGGAAATCGCCAAGCGCGCCTTAAAGGAAGGGCGTCCCGCCATTTATTTTGAAAAAGTGAAAGGGGCGAAGTATCCGCTCGTCATCAATACGCTCGCGAGCGAACGACGGATCGAGCTTGCGCTCGGCGAACATCCCGACAGTCTGGGCGAAAAGCTCATCCGATTTTTTGAACAGGCAGTCCCTCCGTCGGTCAAATCGTTCACCAAGCATCGCAGCGTCGTCCGCCGTTTGCTCTCTTCGGGAACGACGGACATCACGATCGCTCTTTCGCAGGAAGTTGTCGAGCAGCCGAACCTTCACGACCTCCCTATCATTCAATGCTGGCCGGACGACGGCGGCCGGTTCATTACTCTCCCTCAAGTTTTTACGCACGATCCCCTCACCGGAAAACGGAACGTCGGAATGTATCGCATGCACATCTTCGACGGAAAAACGACCGGCATGCACTGGCAAATTCAAAAAGGAGGCGGCTTTCATTACTTCAACGCCGACAAAATGAAAAAGCCCCTCGAGCTTGCCGTCGCCCTCGGCACCGACCCGGCAATGCTCCTTGCAACTGTCGCTCCCCTCCCGGAAGGAATTGACGAGGCAATGTTCGCAGGGTTTCTGCGGAAAAAAAAGACACAGCTTGTGGGCGGAAGGTCGGTGTCCATCAGCGTTCCTGCGAATGCAGAATTCATCTTAGAAGGCATTGTCCCTCCAGTCGAACGCAGGAACGAAGGACCGTTCGGCGACCACTTCGGCCATTATTCTGCTGCGGCAGAATTTCCCGTCTTCCATCTTACAGCAATTACACATAGAACCGACCCCATTTATCCGGCGACCATCGTCGGCATTCCGCCGATGGAAGACAAATTCCTCGGCGACGCCACTCAGAAAATTCTCGGCCCGCTCGCACGGCTGCTTCATTCCGAGGTCAAAGGGTTGTGGGCCTATTACGAAGCGGGTTTCCATAACCTCCTTGTCGTAGCGATTGAGGAACGGTATCAAAAAGAGGCGATGAAAACTGCGCTCGGCCTGATGGGCACGCAGCAGTTATCTCTGACAAAGTGCCTCGTCACGGTCTCAGCAGACGTCAACCCGCGCGATTTCTGGCAAGTGCTGCGCGCGATAAGAGAGAACTTCGACCCTCACTATGATTTTATCATGCTGCCCAAAGTCCCGCTCGATACGCTTGACTTTACTTCATACACAATGAACCTGGGGAGCAAGATGATCTTGGATGCGACGAAGAAAAAAAACAGGGCCTCGCGCGTCCGCATCTCAAAAAAGACCGAACACTTCATTTCGCAATTGCCGACGCACGATCGAAGGATCATCGAGACGAACCTTGTTGAGGATACGTTGGCGCTCGTAAAAGTGAAACATGATGGCGGAATCGTTTTAAAAAAACTCTTAAAATCGCCGTTGATGGACGGAATTAAACTTCTCGCGGTCGTGAGCGACGATGTGGAAATTCATCGCCAAGAAAGCTATATTTGGGGTATCTTTACGCGTTTTGATTGCGAAAGGGACGTGCTTTTCAGGGAACAAAAGCTTCTGGGTATCTCCCCCATCTATAAAGGAACTTTGGGTATAGATGCAACCTGGAAACAGGGCTACCCGGAGCCGCTTGTGATGAGCGATGAAATCATCAAGCGTGTTGACGACCGATGGGATGAGTACTGGAGATGAAGGTGGAAGGACGGAGGAATGGTGGAATGATAGAAGGGTGGAATAATGGAATTAAGAAATAATAGAAAGATGGAAAATTATTTGAACTCCAATGGTTGATATACATTTCCGCGATAAGTCATTGCTGCGTATCTGGGATAAAGTCCAGGCGGGCGACCGGCTCTCGCTGGCGGACGGTGTGGCGCTTTTCCAATCGACCGACCTCGTTTCGATAGGGAAAATGGCGCACGCAGTTCAACAACAGAAGAGCGGCGACGCAATTTATTTTGTGTTGAACCAAAAGATCGAACCGACAAACATCTGCGTCCTCTCGTGCAAATTTTGCGACTTTGCCACCAAGGCAGGAAGGCCGGATGCATACGAGATGACGATCGAAAACATTCTCGCTAAACTGACGCCCGAAATCCACGAGGTCCACATCACCGGAGGCCTCCATCCGGATTGGGGATGGGAATATTACCTCGGCATGGTTAAGGAAATAAAGAAACATTTCCCCAACGTCGACGTCAAAGCGTTCACGGCCGTCGAAATCGATTTCTTCCACAAAAAATTCAAGCTGTCGATCGAAGAGGTGTTGACGCAGCTCAAAGACGCGGGCTTGCGGACAATGCCGGGCGGAGGTGCGGAAGTATTTTCGGAGAGAGTGCGCAAACTTCTTTTCAACCAGAAGATCGGCGCGAAGACATGGTTCGAAGTCCATAAGACTGCGCACAGGCTCGGTATCCCGACGAACTCGACGCTCCTCTACGGTCACATCGAAACGTATGAAGAACGGGTCGAGCACATGATGAAGCTCCGCGAAGCGCAGGATGAAACCGGAGGATTCCTCACGTTCATTCCGCTTGCTTTCCAGCCCGGCGTCACGGGCATCAAACCCAAAAACGAATTTACCTCTGCCATCGACGACCTTAAAACGATCGCCGTGTCGCGCCTCATGCTCGACAATTTTCCGCATATCAAAGCGTATTGGGTCATGCTTACCGAGGAAGTCGCATCCGTCGCATTAAACTTCGGCGCCGACGATATGGATGGGACCGTCGGAGGCGAAAATATCGCTCACGATGCGGGCGCTGTGAGTCCGATGAGTCTTGCAAAAGACCAGATCGTCAAGATCATCAGAGACGGAGGAAAAATCCCCGTCGAACGTGACGTTTATTATAATCCTCTCAACCTTTACACTGAAAACGTCGTCGGCAAGATCCCCTATCTCAATTCGGTTCCATTTTATGCTGGCTTCGAAAAACGCCGTTTCAAGATTCTTCCAGTCGCTCCGCGTCGAATGGGAGAACTCTCAACAAAAGGATACATCGACGCCGGAATTTTTTCTTTGATGGATTATTTTGCGGAAGAAGAAAAACTCGATCTAATGAATTATGGCATTGCGACAAGGGATCAGGTGAAAAGCGTCATGCTCTTCTCAAAAGAAGGCTGGGCTGGCCTCGAAGGAAAACGAATAGGCGTCACCGACGATACCGCTACTTCGATCCGTCTGCTTCAAGTCCTCCTCCGGTTGAAATATGATGTCCGCGCGTCATTTGTCAGGATGCATTCGGGCGTTAACGACTACAGCGGATTCGACGCGGTGCTGCTCATCGGCGATGAAGCGCTGCGACGGAACAAGTTCGGCCTTCCGGGCTTCGAGCTTGTCTTCGACCTTGCACGGGAATGGTATGAATGGCAGAAATTGCCGTTCGTTTTTGCTGCATGGGCGGCAAAAAAATCTCTCCCGGCAGAAACAAAGTCCGAACTGCAATCGCTCCTCGACACTGCTCTCGACCGCAACGAAGCGCGGCTCGAACTGGTCGGTGCGCTCCATGGCAAGCAGATCGGGCTGACGCAGTCGGAGACGAAGGAATATCTCGAAGGATTCAACTATCGGCTTGGCGACCGCGAACGCATGGCGATCGAGACATTTCGAAGGCTGTGTGCCGAGATGGAAGTAACGACGCAACACGGAAGATAATCTCCAACGACGCTCATGGAAGCATCACTCATCGCTAAATTGCATGAATTAATCCACCAGGGAGAGAGACTCGTTCCCGAAGGAGGACTCGAGTTTTCCGGATACAACGCAAAGATGCAAAGCC
The DNA here is from genome assembly GCA_035500675.1 of Bacteroidota bacterium. Classification (GTDB taxonomy): domain Bacteria; phylum Bacteroidota; class Ignavibacteria; order UBA10030; family UBA8401; genus JAGVPT01. The sequence continues at coordinate 15,462 of DATJXA010000063.1, forward strand.
AATATCTGCTCTGGCGAAAAAATTCGTTCGACGCGCTGACGAAGTCGGGCGAGAAAGGGACCGCCATCCGCGCTCAAGTTGCGAACGACGAGAATGGGGCATACTTTTATCAATCCTCCGCCCAGAAAGTCGTCGATGCGCTTAAAGAGGCGTTGAAAAACGTCGAAGCAATGCCTGCCTCTCCACCGCCACCTCCTCCGCCGCCTCCAAAACCGCCGCGCGAAACCGAGAAAGTGAAGCAGGCTGAGCCGCCGGCCGCGCCTGCCGCAAAATCGCCTGCAGGTTCATCCAACCGGGTATTGATAGTCTCCGCAGCAAATAACCCGTTGCAGCAGCAGCTCGTGGCGCTGCTCAAGGAACTCAGCATCGAAGCGACGATCTATCAGCGCACGGGGGGCGGGAGCGATGCCCTTCTCGCTCATTTTGAAAAACAGCCCCCTGCACATTACGCTTTCTACCTCGTCGGCTCGGACGATATCCCGAGCGCAATGTTCGAGATGGGTTACCTTGTCGGCAAAGTCGGAGCGGGAAAAGTATTTTGTATCCATCAGAAGGATGTTGCCGTTCCAAAAAATATCCCGGGCGTGCAGCGAAAAGAAATCGTCGTCAAACTGGAAGAGGTCAGCTTCAGCCTCATTAAAGAATTGAAAGCAGCGGGCTATTCAGTCTCATTTTAAATTCGGAGAAAAAATGGAATCTGCGCTGTACCAGAAAATTCGCGACGGAAAAAGGATCACGCCCGAGGAAGGACTTTTTCTACTCCGCAATGCCGAATTGCTGGATCTCGCCGACCTTGCAAACGAAATTCGTTTCAAAAAAAATCCTGAGCAGCAAATCACGTTCGTCGTCGACACCAACCCTAACTACACGAACGTGTGCAATGTGGACTGCATCTTCTGCGCATTTTACCGGCATCCGGGAGAAAAGGGAGAATATACCCATACCGTCGACCGCATGATTCAGAATTTTAAGGACGCGGCGGCAAAGGGAGTAACGACCGTTCTCCTTCAGGGAGGGGTGAACCCCGCCATCCCGTTCGACTATTATCTCGAAATGGTGAGCCGCACGGTCGCAGAAGTTCCGGAAATTTATCCACACTTTTATTCGACGTCCGAGATCATCGGCATGTCTCATGTGTCGCGCCTCAGCATTGAAGAAGTCCTGAAGCTTTTATGGGAGGCGGGATTGCGCTCGATTCCCGGGGGCGGCGCCGAGATCCTTTCAGACCGCGTGAAAAAGAAGATCAGCAACAAGAAGGGGAGCTCGGAAGACTGGCTCAACGTAATGCGCGAAGCCCATAAGATCGGCTACAAATCGACGGCGACGATGATGTACGGCCATCTGGAAACAGACGAAGATATCATCACGCATCTCGAAAGCGTCAGGGCCTTGCAGGAAGAGTACAATGGATTTACTGCCTTCGTCCCGTGGAGCTTCAAGCCCGGCAACACGCCGCTCGAAAAGATCATTCCGCACTATGCAACGCCGACGCGATACCTTCAGATGATCGCGATCTCGCGGATCTATCTCGACAATTTTCCGCATATCCAGGCGTCGTGGTTTTCCGAAGGGAAAAAGACCGGCCAGATCGCGCTCCATTTCGGCGCTGACGATTTCGGAGGAACATTGCTCGAAGAAAATGTTCACGCGGCGGCGAATTTTGTCAACAAGACGAACACGGAGGAGTGTATACAGCTGATCCATGAATCCGGTTTTGACGCGGTGCAGCGAGGGACTCTCTACGACATCAAAAGATCGTTTCCCAGGTCAAAGGCGGCGTAGGGGGGGTGTTCGGGGTTCGTAGTTCTTAGTTCGTGGTTTTACGTTGGATGTTGTACGTTACCGGTTTTGTATTTACGTAGGACGTATAACTTATAACGATTAACAAACATGGGTACTAATCACGCAACTTAAAAAAGCTCTATTTGCGGCACAGGGGGAATAAAACCTTTTTCCGCCGCAAGCTTGAAAAGAAGTTCGAGAGATTGCTTACCCTTGTCCCCCATGTCCACCGTCAATTCGCTGACATACATTTTTACGAACTGTTCTCCTCTCTCCTGATCGATCCCCCTTCCCCATTTCAACGCGTAGGGAATTGATTCCTTTTGATGCGTGTAGCCGTAATGAATACTCTGCTTCAACCCGAGCGAGAGTTTCTTTGCCATGTCGCGTCCGAGGTCTTTGCGTACTACATCGAGCCCGAGCGGCAACGGAAGCCCGCCCGATTTCTTCGACCAAAACTCCCCAAAATCTAATATTTTGTTGAACCCTTCCGATTTATACGTCAATTGTCCTTCATGGATCAGCAGCCCCGCATCAAACTCTCCCGACGAAACTCTGTCCATGATCTGATCGAACGGGATATCAACATTCACAATCCCTTCCGTGAAGGTTTTAAACAAAAGCGTCGCAGTTGTAAACTTTCCGGGTGTGGCCACCCGCTTGCCTAGAAGTTCTTCCAATGACGAATATTTTTTCGACACGATAACCGGGCCGTATCCCTCCCCCATGCTTGCGCCGGTTGCCATGATCCAATACTTGTCGGCCACGTAGGGATATGCATGGGCGGAAATCGCTGTCACTTCAAGCTCGCCCTTCATCGCCCGCACATTAAGAGATTGAATGTCTTCGAGCATGTGCTCGATCACGATTCCGTCTAGTTTGACTTTTCCGCTGGATAATCCATAGAACATAAAAGCGTCGTCGGGGTCGGGGCTGTGTCCAACTCGAATTGTTCGGTCATTCATTGTCGATATTCCTTCTATACGATAAGGAGGGTTTAGCTATTAGGTTTTAGTAATTTTGATCTGTCTACTTCTCGCCGCAATAAATGGTCACGATGCCGAATGTCAGCGGAAGTTGCGTCACTGAGGAAAATCCTATTTTCCCTAAAATGGAGACAAATTCTTTTCCGTCCGGAAATTGCATAACGGTGTCTGGGAGATATTGATACGCATCCTTATCTTTGGAAATAATTTTACCGATGAGGGGTAAAATGTTTCGGAAGTAGAAAAAGTACAGCTGCCGAAAAATGAGCGTTCGGGGCTTAGAGAACTCAAGAACGAGGATCTTCCCTTTTTGATGAAGCACACGTCTCATTTCGCTCAGCCCCTGTTCGAGGTTTTCAAAATTTCGGGCGCCGAATGCAACGATCGCCGCATCGAATTGGTTTGCCGGGAATCGAAGATGTTCGGCTTCTCCGGTTTCAAGACGGATCTTTTGGGCAACCCCACGGGACGCAATCTTGCGCCTGCCGAATTCCAACATCGGCTCGGAAATATCAACACCGATGATCTCGGCAGGATCGAGCTGAAGAGCCGCAATGGCAAAATCTGCGGTTCCCGTTGCCACATCAAGAATGTGTTGCGGTTTAACCGGTTTGAGCACATCTATCGCCCGGCGGCGCCAATAAAGATCCACACCGCCGCTCAGCAGGTGGTTCAGGAGGTCATAACGATACGCGATGGAGTCGAATAAGCGGCGAACGTACTGCTTCTGCATCGGGACAATGTTGTTCGAGATTCGTCTGTAAAGATACAAAAAAGCGGGGAGTTTTCAAAAAGGGAAATCGGGGACCCAAAAAAGGGAAATGAAATTAGTTTCTGGAAGTCACAGCGCTGAATTGCGAATCGCTTGTCTTGCGCGGATCGAGTCATGAACATCTCTTAAAAAAGCGGGGCGGAAAGGCATCCAGCGTTCGGCTTTCCGTAAGAATTTTCCGGAATAGCGCTCGTGATAGCGCGACGTGGCATCAAGGATCAAAAGAGAACAACTCCGTTCTATCATTTCTTGTACTTCTGTAGAATGAGTCCGGCAGACGGCCCCCAATTTCATTGCACAATGATTGACAAAAACAAGGAGCTGCCCTGTCATTCCATCAAGCTTCTCATTGTCGGCGGCTCGTAAAAATGGATTAGAGTGTCCGTTCATTCTATCTTCATCGAGATCGCGAAGATCGTCGATGAGCTGGAGAACAACTCCATATTCAAACAATGAATCGACCTCTGGAACGGTCAAGTTGCCGACCGCAAGAAATCCGTCTGCAAGAACTGAGGTTCCCCCTTTCTCGATTGTCACAGCCATCAGCGCATCCTCATCGGCGTCCGGTCGAACATCATGGAGAATAAGGCTTTTTGCCTGCGCCTCGTGAATTGCGCGAAGGCTCATGTACACGTCGGAGAACTCTTTGCGGGGAAATTCATTTTCGATCATGCGCAACAATTCTGCAGTTTTGCCGGTCCACCCATCAACCGGCAGATGGTTATTTTTCTCCAGCCAATCAGAGAGCCATCGGATGTAGGCGCGTTTCTCATCTCGAGTATGGAGAGGACTGTCCAGACCGTTATCTGTATAAGGATACAAAAGACTGTAAGCGAACGACGAAGGCGTCAATTCAATAGCATGTCCTAAAATCATTTGAATACTATTGAAGACCCAGAGGTTTCTTAACGCCTGGTGAATGTCATCGTCCTTTATTAGCGGATCGAATGTCTTCGCCTTCTCCACAAAACGCTTTGTGACAACTTCGGAATTTTCAAAGAATCCGCGCCATGCCGTATCATAAGATAGATGGCCAAACTCGCCAATGATCTTCTTTGCATTGTCGATCGATTCTCTACGACCGAACTCTGAAATCGTAATGGAAGACAGCGAAAAAACGTTCGGGTCGAGCAAATGAGGCCCGAACCTCTTTTCATTTTCTTCTTGCTCACGTGACGTAAAACGACGGCCTAAGTCAAGTTCTTTAGCGGGGAGTTGTCGCCACAACGCTCCGTTCGCCGCCGTTAACCGGTCTATCATTGGAGAAAAAATGCCGTAGGAACGGTTGAGAGTCATGTATTTGGATGGAGGACATTTAACGGAACTATCGTTAGAGTCTAAGCCTGTTTCCAAGCGTTGTTGGATGAGTTTACGATAGTAACGGATCAAAGATTCATTTTTGTTGGATCCTTTTTTCCAGTCCCTTTTTACGACGACCGAATTTGCAGACGGGGCCTCGGAAGCAGGAATGTCCGACCGTCACTTCAATAAATCGTGAAAGATCGTTATATTCCTAGTAAACCTCTTTTGCATCAGTAAAGAAGCTAACGATGGAAATCGGACAAAGATACGAAAAACTGATCAACTATCTGACCGATTATATTTATACCGTCACGATCGAGAACGGCGTTGCCGTCGATACGTACCATGGCCCGGGATGCGTTTCCGTCACGGGCTACACGTCGGAAGACTACAAGAAAGACCCCGACCTCTGGTTCAGGATGGTGCACAAAAAGGACAGCGACAAAGTTCTTAAGCAGGCCCGCATGGCTCTGGAGGGAAAAGAAGTCGACCCGCTTGAGCATCGGATCATTCATCGGGATGGCACCATCCGTTGGATACGGAACAAGATCGTCATCACCAAGGACGGATGGGGAAACCCCATTGCATACGACGGCCTCATCAACGACATCACGGAACTTAAAAGGGCCGAGGCCGCGGCGACGATCCGCAATCAACAACTGAAGCAGGCAGATAAAATGGCCTCCCTCGGAGTGCTTGTCTCCGGCATCGCTCACGAGATCAGTAACCCGAATAATTTCATCCTG
>DATJXA010000064.1:0-32712 GCA_035500675.1 Bacteroidota bacterium
ATCAACGGGAAAAAAATTGGGGAAACATACGTTCGACCGTCGAATTCCCTCAGCATAGAACAGCAGCGGTTCAAAATATTCGACATCTTGCCATTACTCGCCGATTCAGTGAACGTGATTGCGGTGAAGGTGCGATCTTTCGACCCGTCAGGGTCTGCGGGCGTCAACATCTATTGCGAACTCACGTCCCTTGACGGTTCGGTGAGGAAAATTATGAGCGACAGTACATGGAAAGTTTCGGATGCGGAATCACCGGATTGGTCTGCCGTTTCGTTCCCGGATTCTTCCTGGTTTTATGCGGTTCCGCAAAAGTACCCACAAACCGTCGTGGCGCCGAATTTTGACACCGGCCGAACTTCGTGGATCGAAAGATGACATGGGGGCGATTTGGATGAGGGAAACTGTTTAGTCTAAATCTAAGCATCCACGCGGTAGTGTCTCAGTTTGAAAATGAACCGGACACTCGAGCCTTTTGGCCAGTTCAATGTGAAAGCTTTTGACGGACTTAAAGAGAAAAGTGTCCGGTTCATTTCTGTATTAGTCAAACTGATACACCGCCATCCGCGCACGAACCTTGACAATGAACCTCCTTTTCCATACACTTGCACTGGGGAAACTCTCTAACACTAGATGTGAGTGGGTCCCTTTCAACGACGGTTCGCGGGGCGGCAATGAGAAAATTCTTCCAGTCGACTTCTACTTCAATTAAGCGAAATAAGCAAGCCAGCGCAAGGTCTTTTCCGCAATCAATGAGACTTTCCGGAATTCGTTCTCTCACGTTGTTCGCCTCTTCGAACAGTTTTCATTTATTCAGTCGAATGAAATAGAGCTTTTGCTGCCGCGTTCAAACGAACGGCGATGAATTCCATGCTCGCCGCGCCGACTGAAAGTGCATCTATTCGGGGGAAATCCATCGTCCAAGTCTATGGGAGCCTTTTCAAAATTCTCCGATGAGCGATCACCTCAGAACGGCGCTTTTCGATAAAGATTCAAGGCCGACTTTATTACCTTCGCCGGCATTGCGCTTTTTCATCAGTGCATCTAACTCATACAGCTTTTACATTGCGGATATACTTCTATGAGCAACAAAATTCAACGTTTTAATAAGTCGGCCTCGGCAGAGTCGAGCAAACCCGACGAGATACTTCGGATATTAGACTTGAAGCCGGGAATGAACGTCCTGGAAATAGGCGTCGGCGGCGGATATTTTAATATGCGAATTGCAGAGCGGGTAGGAAAATCGGGCGTGGTCTATGGCGTCGATGCGGATCCCGCCTTCATTGAAAATTTACGCAGCTTAAACAAGCAAAACCAGAACGACAATATCAGGCCGATCCTGTTCAAAAGCGTGCAAGACGTTTTGGCCTTAGGGCAGATCGTCGACCTCGTCTTCACGCGAAACGCCTATCACCATTTGCATAACAGAGTCGAGTACTTCAAATCGATCGCTCCTATCCTCAAACCCGGCTGCACTATCGCCATCCTAGACCACAGCGAGTATCCGTTCAACATGATACGATTGATGGGGCACTTTACCGAGAAAAAAATAATTGTCGAAGAACAAGAAAAAGCCGGCAACGTGCTGGTACGCGACGTCGAAATCTTTAAGAAACAGAACTTTCTTTTGTTCCGGAAGCCTTAAAAGAATGCCGCACCTTTTTTGGAAGCTGCGTTCTCTTTCGGACAAATCACCTATAAGGAACGTACCCTTTCTCTCATGAGTAGTTTGGAGCATCTCGGATGAATATTTGGATCGCATTGTTGAGGGGCATAAACGTCAGCGGACAGAAAATCATAAGGATGGAAGAACTCCGAAAGGTCTTTGAGTCTCTCCATTACAAACATGTGACGACCTATGTCCAGAGCGGCAACGTTGTGTTTACTGCCGTTGGAACAATGCCCGAGCAATTACGTAAGTCTATTGAGCGCAAGATCCTGAAAGTATTCGGGTTCGAGGTTCCGGTCATTGTGAAGAAACTCAGCGAGATCGAAGCCGTGATAAAACGAAACCCGTTTGCCAAAGTCCGCCTGAAGGGGCGCGAGATGATCTATGTGACCTTCCTGGCAGAGGAACCGTCGAAGGCCACAAAGGAAGAATTGGAAGGAGTGGTGGACCCACTTGATGAGATTCGAATATCGCACGCTGAAATTTATCTTCTCTGCAGAAAAGGATATGCAACGACCCGTTTTTCCAACGCGTTCATCGAGAAAAAGCTCGGAACGATCGGCACAACGAGGAATTGGACAACGGTGAATACGCTTCTGGACCTTGGCAAAGAAATATTCTGAAGCACTTGAGCATTTTTTATAAACGATCAAGGATCGGAGAGAGTACATTACGAAATCTACATCGAATTCATTATCCCGAATGATGCGTTCGTTCCTTTGGATCATGGCACTAGTTTTCGCCGTATGGACCCTTGCCTATAGCATTCTCTGGATGGTAGATGCTCGCACGATACCCGACCTCTCAAAAGTGGAGCTCGGATTCGGCAACGATTTTATTCCGGTTGAAGGAATCTATCTTGTCAACCAGGTGTACGACGATAGCCCCGCGGAGGCGGCGGGGATGAAAACGGGGGACAAAATTGTTAAAATCGATGGTCATGCAATCGCTGGAGCCAACTACCTGGACTCTGTCTGGAGGCAACGCAACCCCGGCGACACCGTGCGGTTGGCCGTCATTCGGCCGGGAATCAATGGCGTCGTTCCCTTGACGGCCGTTTTTCGCTTGCGTCAGTCGCTGACAAATCAAGAAGGGCTCCAACAGATTGTGAACGAGGTGCGGAGTTCGTTCCCAGTACCTTTTGTTATAGTTGGCCTCGTCGTTCTTCTTCTTCGTCCCGAGGATCTTTACACGTGGCTTCTTGCCCTTCTTTTTGGGTGCTTCATCGCGTCGCCCGGGCTTAACCATAATTTTGAGGCAACTGCAGCCATACGACCCTTTGCAATGGGGTACAAGTCCGTGTTCAGCAGCCTTCTTGGACCGATCTTTTATTTCTTCTTTGCAGTTTTTCCCGTTCAGTCTCCTGTGGATCGCCGCATCCCGTGGCTCAAATGGGCGGCCCTCATTGTCGGGCTATCCTTTGCTATCCAGGGTTTCACAGAGGGGGCGACGATGCTGCCTCCTCCACTGTTCACCATGCTGGGAGGGGAGCTTTCGAAGCAGATCACGTTTGGTTGTGTTTTCCTTTTCATCATTCTCGGATTATTATCGTTGTCGTTAAATTTTACGCGAGCTCAGGATGGGGAGGTCCGGCGAAAAATTCGGATGATCTTCTGGGGGACCGCCGTCGGCGTATTGCCGATTCTTTTAGAAGTAGCCGCAGAAAATTTTTTCGGGTTTCGCGCTCCAGAATGGTTGGGGACGCCGATCATTCTACTCCTCTTTCTTTTGCCGCTTTCATTCGCTTACGCAGTCGTTCGTCATCGGGTCTTGGATATCCCGGTGCTTCTCAAAAGGAGTGCGCGGTATCTCATCGTTCAGCGAGGATTCACGTTTGTTCTCGCAGCGTTCAGCATCGGCCTCGTCCTTATTTTTGCGTTATCGTTGTCGCGCTCCCTTCACTCATCGGTAGAGATAGCCCCGCCGTTTGCGATAGCGCTCGGTTCTGTTTTCGGGACGGTATTATTGTGGGGAGGCACGCAGGTCCATCGGCGCGTGAGCGGGAGAATAGATAAGGCATTTTTTCGGAGCGCATACGATGCGCGCCAGATCCTTGAGAATCTCGCGGAAAAGTCGGCGTCGGCAATGGATCGTAAAGAACTGTCGTTGCTCCTTGAAGACCATCTCGCCGAAGCGTTGCAGCCTCGGTCCCTCATCATCTATCTGCTCGCCGCAAACAGACGTCTCGAGGCATTCTCGTCGAACACGCCTCCAGGCTTTGCCGAAATCCCATTATCACTTCCTCTTATCGAAGAGATCACGAAAAGAGCTGTCCCGGTCGATTTTCCTTTGCCGGGGTTTGAAGCGGCCGAATTCAAGGAACTCGACCCTGATTGTTTAGTGCCGATGATCGGTCGCGGGGGAAGACTGGTTGGATTGCTCGTCTTCGGCATGCGCCTTTCGGAAGAACCATACTCGCGTGAAGATAAGCGTCTTCTTTTATCGGTGGCGACTCAAGCGTCAGCCGCCGTGGAAAATATGAATTTCGCAGAAGAAATTGCCGAGCGTATAGAGGAGAGACGGAAGGTTGTCAACGAGATGGAACTTTCACGCCGCTTGCTGGAAGCCGATAATGACAGAAAGACAAAAGAACTCGAAGAAGCCCGCGCGCTGCAGCTCTCGATGCTCCCTCGTTCGCTTCCGGAGATTCCCGACGTGGAAATCGCTGTGCATATGAAAACCGCAACGGAAGTCGGCGGAGATTACTACGACTTTGCCGTTGCAAAAGACGGAACTCTGACGATCGCCCTCGGCGACGCCACGGGTCATGGAGCGAAGGCCGGAACGATGGTCGTCGCGGCAAAAAGCCTTTTCAACAGTTTTGCCGACGATCCTAGTTTATTGGATATCCTTGAGCGGCTCACGACAGGGATCAAACGATTGAACATGCATTCGATGTTCATGTCGATGCTTTTATTTCGGTTGAAAGGCAGGAATGCATCTGTGACGTCGGCCGGGATGCCATGCCCATATATTTTTCGGAGGGAGGGCAACAAGGCGGAAAAAATTGCGTTGAAAGGGATGCCCCTCGGCGCTTTCCTGGATTTTCCCTACGAGGAAAAGAATCTCCAGCTCTCATGCGGCGATGTCGTCGTGCTGATGAGCGATGGCTTCCCGGAATTATTCAACGACAAGAAAGAAATGCTTGGTGACGACCGGGTGAAAGAGATGATAGAGGGAGTTGGAACGAAATCGCCCCGAGAAATTGTCGACGCATTATCTCAAGCCGGCGACGCTTGGGCAGGTGGAGCCGCCCAAGAAGACGACATGACATTCATTGTTCTTAAAATTAAGCGGAATACATCAGTGCAGACATAAAAGCTCGACTCAACATCCATACGTCGTCGAGTCGTCGCTTAATTTTTCTTCGCCCCCTCGTCGATCCACTTCTTAAAGACTTCGATTTCCTCGTCGGTCAATTTCTTTTTGGTCATCAAAGGCATTTGTTTTCCGAACGGAGGATCCGCTTTCAACTTCTGGATGATAATGCTTTCGTCCCCCTTCTTCGGTACCAGGGGGGTCCCGTGTTTTCCGCCTTTCATCAAGTCGGCGTACGACTCGAGATAAAGCTCGCTCGGATTATCGCTATCCTCTGCATGGCAGGGGAGGCAGTGCTTTTTAATGATGGGGAAGACATCGTTCGAAAAGGATACTGGTTTGCTTTTTCCTTTTGGGGTCTCACGGGCAGACAATATCGCATACGTGCACAACACACACAGCATAAAAAGAATTACGTACAACTTCATTCTCGGGTTCTCCTGCAATTGTTCCGTAGATTAATTGTTTAACGCGCCTTGCTGTATCCATGTCCCAATTTTTACGATCAAAGAATCGGGTAAATACGGCGGGCCATTGGCCGGCATTCGTATTCCGGCTTTATTGTTGCTGCTCCGTAACATTGCCATAATGCCGCTGTCCATCGAGTCGAAGGGAATCACGACCGTGGTGTCGTATAATTGTCCGCCGGCGCGCAGTCCGTTGTACGTGGACGGATTGAAGCCGGACGCCGAGGGGCTCGACGTATGACATGTGCAACGTGCAATGATGATGGGGAGCACCTGGTTCTTGAAAGACACTGTCGTATCGCCGGGCGGCACTGACGGCGGAGTCGTAGGAGATACGCTGCTTCCCATATCGGTACAGCCGACCATCCCCGTAATCATTATCGCAAAGCCCATCCATTGAAGTTTCATTGGGTCAATCTCTCCTGGACTGTCATAGATAAAAATGGAACATCATGTCGAATTCGTTGTTGTTGATGTCGACCGGTTGTTCTTTATAGATCCTATACAGCGGCCGCAACTCCACGCCGCTCATGACGAAGAACTCCCCGCCGACTGTGATTCGCGAATCGGTCCCTGTTTTTAGATCCTTATCGGGGTCGTAGAAGTCGTATCCCAATTTAAGATCGACGCCGTCCGTCAGGCGATAGTTCAATTCGGTGTAGGTCATATAGCCGGTTGCTATCGCTCCGGAGACCGGCGCTTTGATAAAATCGAATTCGCCGTTCAACGTAAGCGAATTAAGAACTGTCACCGCGCCGAACGCGCCGTAAAAATTGGCTTTCTCAGTCGGGTTGGGGTTCGGGTCGTTGTAATAAGAGAGACCTGCGTTGATGTTGATACGTTCCGATTGTATCGTTGCATCCCCGCGGACCGAAATGGTTTTATACTTAGTGGAGGCTGTTGCGTTCAATCCGGCGAATGGCGCTCCGTCAAATATGCCGACTTGCACGGAAAAAATGCTCGGCGCTATTCCCGCCTCAATGCCCGTTTGTTCCGACCGCTCTCCGAAGGCCAACCCTTGCCTGTATGCGGCCAACGCCGGGTTTTGGGGGAAGTACGGCCCGCCGCGAATATACGCGTTATGATCGTCGATCTTTGTGCCGTACGCCGGAATAAACTGTCCGGCCTTGAGATAGCCGTCCATGGGCAAGACTTTTGCGAGCCCAAAGACCTCAAAGCCAGTATACAGCCCCTTGTCGACATAAATGAGGAACTTCCTGTTGACGCGGTAGTCGAGATACAGGTCCCCTTGCATTTGGAAAAAGCTCGAACTCTTGCTGCTCGCCTCATAAAAGAAGAGACTCCGAAAGTCAGCGCCGTACGAAAGATTTGGTGTGATGACGGTCGAGAAATCATCGATGTTGGTCACATCTTCTTTGCTCACCGAAATTTTTCCATCGCTGGAATCGACCGTCGTTTTGTACGTCCGCATCGGCAATTCTTCGCGGCCGTAGGTTGAGCCGAAAGTGTTCCGCATTCCTTTTCCCGTAGGGTTCACATGGCACGACATACACTTTGCGCCGACCCTGCTCGCGAATTTCGGAAGGGCGTACATGTCCGACGTAGCGAAAGCACAGATGCACAAGAGAAAAAAGAACGCGCCGAATATCTTCATGGGCATACCTGTTAGTTGTTGTTCCGGGGCTCGGTAACGCGCCCGTCAATGTAAACAATAAATGATTTCTTTACAACGGGAGAAAACAGAGCCGGAGACGGTGAGTGACGCTTTCACGAGGAGAATCGTTTGCGTCTGTTCCGGATATAATCGACAAAAATAAATTGCCCAAGGTTATTGAGCGACGAATAATACGCGCGGCCCTGATTCGCTTTTGTCAGGTCTTCGACAAAATTGATCAGGTACGGGTCGCGGGCGACCATGAACGTGCTGATCGTGATCTTTTCCCTTCTGCAGGCCACCGCTTCGTCCAGCGTCTTGTTCACGATCCGCGGGTCGAGGCCGAAAGAGTTCTTGTACAACCGTCCAGCGTCGTCGAACATCGCAGACGGCTTCCCGTCCGTGATCATGAAGATCTGTTTATTGACGTTCCCGCACCGCCGCAGCAAATTCCGGGCGAGTTGCAGCCCGGCCCGCGTGTTCGTATGGTACGGTCCGACGTTGAGGAACGGAAGCTCGTTAATGCTCACGAGCTTTGCGTCGTCGCCGAAAACGACGAGGGCGATATAGTCCCGCGGGAACTTCGTCATGATAAGTTCGCTGAGCGCGAGTCCTACTTGTTTAGCCGGGGTAATGCGATCCTCGCCGTAGAGGATCATGCTGTGGCTGATATCGAGCATGAGCACCGTGGCGCATGAAGAGAGGTTTTCCGTGTCGTAGACTTCCAGGTCGTCTTCAATGAGGTTGAAGTTGTCGATCCCATCCCGCTTGAATGCGTTTGTCATCGTCGACGTGAGGTCGATGTTCGTCGGCATGTCCCCGAACACCCATTTTTTCGTCTCGCTCAGCCGTTCGACGCCGGCGCCGGTGTGCGGGGTTTCGTGAGAGCCCATCGGAGTTTTCTTGAGTGAGGAAAATATCTCACGCAAGGCGTCCTGCCGTATTTTTTGCACGCCTTTCGTCGTCAGAACGGGCGTGTTGTTCACTTCCTCGATGATCCCCATTTCTTTCAATTTCTGAATGAGGTCTTCCATCGACAGGTTTTCGTCGAAGATTCCGTACTCTTCCGCCAGCTGACGCAGCCATTCCATCGCCTCTTCAACATCGCCGCTCGTTTGGACGAGCAGATGGCTGAACAACTGCATGAGACTCTGCAGCCGCTGTTCATCGGTCTGCGATTGGGGAGTCCATTTGGAGTAGAGAAAACGCATGACAACAATGAATAATTAAGAATTAATAATTAAGAATTTAGTAGCATTCTCTGTTAACTTCATGCGATCTTTTCAATTATTCATTATTCATTAATCATTTTTAATTGCTAGTTGTTTTCCTCCATCTCAAAATCCTCAGCACTACCTTTTCTTGTGAAAATACTCCCCACCATATCCTTATAGGTTGTGACGTGCTCGACTTCATCTTTTGCGATCTTAGAATTCTGATGCAGGCCGTCGAGGACAAACTCCATCGCCGACGCGAACTCGTGCTTGTTGCTTTCATCAATTTTCATGTGGCGTTTTGTGAGGTCGCGCAGTCCCTTTACGCGGTCGAGCTCCGTCAAATAGGCCGAGAGGGGCATCTCGTCGGCAACCTCGATCGAATTGCCGGATTCAAACCAGCTGACGATTTTTCCGTATTCCGGGTCGTCCTGTGCGTGCTGGGTCTTCTGTCTCTTCTCGAGCGGGTCCGGAAAATATTTTTTAAAGACCGCCCGCACCGCTTTACCGATAAGCGCACGGCTTACTTTGATGGAACCCTCTTGCTCTCCTTCGAAGACCAGCTCTACTTTTCCCGTAAGGCCGGGAAGGACGTGAGGCAGGTCGCAGATCCGAGGCACGATGCATTTCTCGTTCAGCAGGATGGCCCGTCGTTCCGCGTTGCTCACGAGGTTCTCCATGGCGGCGATGGTAAGACGTGCACTGACACCGGACTTTTGATCGACAAACTCGCTCTTGCGCGCTTCGAACGCGATATGCTCGATGATTTCCTTAAAGTAATGAGGCACCCGCGCTTCCATCCCATTTCGCCGGACCCACGCTTCTTGTTCGGTGATCGCGATGGCGTCTTCCAGGCTGCGCGGGTAATGCGTGAGGATCTGAGAGTCGATGCGATCTTTAAGCGGCGTGATGATGTTTCCACGGTTAGTGTAATCTTCCGGGTTTGCCGTGAAGATGATCATGACGTCGAGCGGGATGCGGATGTTGAACCCTCGGATCTGAATGTCTTTTTCTTCGAGGATGTTGAATAGACCAACCTGAATGCGCGGCTGAAGGTCTGGGAGTTCGTTGATCGCAAAGATTCCCCTATTGCTCCGCGGGATCAATCCAAAATGAATCGCTCCCTCGTGCGAATAATGGAGCCGCTGCGTCGCCGCTTTGATCGGGTCGATGTCTCCGATGAGGTCGGCGATCGTGACGTCGGGCGTCGCGAGTTTTTCGCTGAAGCGGGCGTCGCGTGGGACCCATTCGATCTCCGTCGCATCGCCATGCTCGGCAACGCTCTCTGCGCCGAATTTGCTCACCGGTGCGAACGGGTTATCGTTGATCTCGCTCCCTTTGATGATCGGGATGTACTCGTCCAGCAGTGAAGGGATCTGTCTCACAAGCCGGGATTTGGCCTGCCCTCTGAGCCCGAGGAGAATGATGTCGTGTTTTGCGAGGATCGCGTTGATGAGCGCAGGGACGACGGTCTTTTCGTATCCGATGATGCCGGGAAAAAGCTGGCCGCCGTTCTGGATTTTCTTGATAAGGTTGTTGCGGATCTCTTCTTTGACTGGAAGAACCTTATAGCCGCTCTTCTTCAATTCGCCGAGCGTTGAAGGACGGGACATAGATAACGATACTCCTTAATAGATGAATGGCAGGACAATATAGCCGCTGACTACCGGAAAATCAATTCACGTTGCAAGTGGAAAATCAAAAGAGTACTTTGGAACGACCTCAAACCAACTGCACCGTGAATCGAGCATTACCTAATAAAACAGTTGTCTTCCGATTAAGTTCCATCGGCGACATCGTTCTTGCGTCGCCGCTTATGCGCGTACTCCGCGCGGCTGCGGGACCGAAAGCGCGGATCGACTTTGTCGTCAAAAAGGAATTCGCCGAGCTCATTAAGTTCAACCATCACGTGTCGATCGTCCACGAGCTCGACGATGCCAAGGGTTTCCCGGCGCTTCAGGCATTGAGGGACACGCTCCGCGCGGAGGAATACGACCTCGTTGTTGATATTCACAACAGTTTGCGGACGACGTACCTTCGCAATTTTTGCGGCACAAAAGAGGCCGTCACGGTCGACAAACGCTTATACGAACGCTGGCAGCTGGTCCACCTCAAACGGAATATATATAGAGATCATCTTTCCGTCGCTGAACGGTATATCGAGACCGTCCGGGAATACGGTATAGCAAACGACGGCAAGGGGCTGGAGTTATTCATTCCCGATGAGATCCAATTCGCCGTGTCCGGTAAGATCGCAAAACTTCGGCTCAATGAATTCGACAAAGTTGTCGGAGTGTGTCCGGGGGCAAAGCATTTCACCAAGCGCTGGCAAAAGGAGAAATTTGCCGAAGTGTGCAAGAGGATGGCAAAGGGGTTGAACGCCAAAATTATTCTTTTCGGTGGCGAAGCGGACAAAAATGATGCGGCGGAAATTGCTTCATTCGTCAGAAGCGAGTGCGGTGATCGTTCGGTGACGGACTATGCCGGAGAGCTTTCTTTGCTCGAGGTTGCCGCCGCGATGGAATTTTGCGACGTCGTCCTCACGAACGACACTGGGTTGATGCACATTGCGTGCGCGCGCCAACGCAAAGTCGTCGCCATCTTCGGGTCGACGGTGCGTGAATTTGGATTCGCGCCGTATGGCACCGAGTCGCTTGTTGTTGAAAATTCTTCCTTGAGCTGCCGTCCCTGCTCGCACATCGGTAGGGCCGAATGTCCCAAAGGACATTTCAAATGCATGAACGATATCGGCGTCGACGAAGTACACCGAGCTCTTCTCACTATCGCGTCCCAATAAATGTATCACACGCTCATCCGAAAAACGATTCGCGCCGTGGTGATCGGCACAGCTCTTGCCGTTTTGCCGGCAGTGCCGTTCTACATTTATACTTTTGATGCGACGCCCCGGCAGCTTGCCATCCTCGTCCCGCTTTTCATCCCTGCGCTGATCGCAATGTTTCTTTCCGACCTCTGGCTCATCCGCGCTTACCTCAAGCCGGTCAAAGAATTTTACAAAAAAGAGGATTCGTCCGTTCACAGCAGCGACGCCGCCGTGAACCTTGCCCGTGAACGGGCATTGAATTTTCCCGTGTTTGGAGTGCTGCGCGTTTTTCTTCCTCATGCGATTATCGGTTCGGGGGTCTTTAACCTTTGCATTATGCTTGGGAATAGATTTTTTTCACTCGGCATCGATCCGTCTGACTACCTCATGTACTGGGTCATCAACCTCACCGTCGTCCCGGTGACGCACGCAGTGTACGAATATTTCGGGCTGGCGAAGGCGATGATCCCGACGATTCAAGTGCTTCAGGCAAAGGTTCCGAGCATGCCGGAAGAAACTTCATCGCGCGTCGTCACAGTTCGGCTTGCGACAAAAGTGATCGTCATTTTCATGATGCTGGGAATGGCGCCCCTTTTTATTCTCGGCGTCAGCCTGAACAAAAAACACACGACGCTCCTCATAGAAAAGGAAGAGAAACATCTGCTCCATAACGCCGTGACTCTTGCATGGTTGCTTCCAACGCTCGACGAAAGTCAGCGCAAGTCGATGCTGTTGTCGTACGGGGAAGACGGCATTGCGGCTGTCGAAGATAGTTCGGGCAGGATCGTCTTCTCAGAATCGTCGATGAACAAGACATACCAGGACCGGCTCCGAGCTTTCCTTGCAGCGAGCGCCTCTGCCTCGCCGTATTATGCGGGGGACGACCTGCTTGCGGCAAAAGTCGCGTCGGAGGACGGTAAATTTGTCGTTGGAGTTGCGGTCCCGATGAAGGATCTGACGGCGGCATCGTCGTCCCTGCGGTACGGGACGGTGCTCATCATCATTGCCTCGATCCTTCTTTTGGGAGCGCTCCTTGTTCTCGTTGCGCGCGATATCAATGAATCGACGAAGAAACTTGTAGCTGGACTCAAGGAAGTCGAAGGGGGAGCGTTTGATCACGAGGTGAAGATTTATTCGACGGATGAATTCTCGACGATCGGCAACGGTTTCAACCGGATGATCGCCGGGTTGCGTGAAAGGAATTTTATCAAGGATACGTTCGGGAAGTATGTCGCGCCGACCGTGATGGAGAAGATACTGCATGACGCAATGAACGCCGAAGGCGGGAAAGGATTCCGGTTGGGGGGCGAACGGCGGACCGTCACGATCCTCATGTCGGACATCAGGGATTTCACCAGAAGGACCGAACAGTCGAGCGCCGAAGAGATCGTCGATCTTTTGAATCGCTACCTCGAGCGAATGGTGCATGTTGTCGAGATGTACGACGGCGTAGTCGATAAATACATTGGCGACGCATTGATGGTTCTCTTCGGCGCGCCGCTTGCGAAGCCGGACGATCCCGACCGGGCCGTGCAAGCGGCCTTTGCCATGCGCACGGAGTTGTCTCGGCTGAACCAAGAATTAAAAAAATCCACCCGGGCCAGATTCTCTCCGGTTCGGATCGGCATAGGCATCCACACCGGCGAGGTTGTCGCCGGGAGTATCGGCTCAGCGAACAGGCTCGAGTACACGGTCATCGGCGACGCAGTGAACCTCGCGTCGCGCATCGAAGGATTGACGAAATTATTTAAGACGGACATCCTCATCTCTGAAGCAACGGCCAAAAAATTGAAGGGGGACTATCCCTTGACTCAATTGCCCCGGGCGAAGGTCAAGGGGAAAAAAGAGACCGTGGTGGTGTTCAAAGCTGGAAAGTTTCGGGGTCAATGACGGAATGTGTTGATGCCGATGAGCGTTGGCACAATCCGGTTGAGTGTTTAATCCAAAAGAATTCACCCTCCCGCTAAATCGCTAAAAAGCTTAGCGAATATGCCCGTTTTATCGGAGCAGTCCGTCCCTTTCCCCATTTTTCATTGATTCTCTTTTTAAGATGCTCTATATTGCACCCGTCCAAAAATTACCCCCGAGTGCTCGTGCATGGTTGTCAGTCAAGAAACAGCAGCGCTTATTTCTTCCCTGCAGGATTATTCCCAGCAGAAACTCCAGCATGCCGACGACCTTGCTGCATTAATTGAACTCTCGCGATCGCACAACCTCATTCAAGTCCTCGACGATCTTTGTTTCCTTTCAAAATTTCTTGTCAACACGAACAGTGTGATGAAACGCATCGGGCCGGATGCCGAAGGGTACGTAAAATTATCGCATGAGTTTGCGGAGAATCTCGAAAAAGCATCCACGTTCGTCCGGCTTCTGGTCAAGGAAGCGCCCGAAGACATCAAACGTCACTTTGCGTCGACGTACTTCGGGATGACGGCAAACGGGTTGAATTCACTTATGGAACTGCTCTACGATATCAGCTGGCTCAAGAATTGGGGAATTGACCACCCATCTCAGAATGCATAGCATTGACAGCGAACATACGGTTCCCTTGCTCCGACAAATTCGCACGCTTTTGTCGCTGACAGTCGTCATGATGATTCTCTCCAACGTTATCGACCCTCCATATTCAACGTTTGGAGGCATCCTCAACGGGCTTTCCATTGTCGTATTGACGTTTCTTGTGTTGAGGGTCCAAAGATCGATATCAATAAACACACCATCGACTAACAATCCATAAAGCGGAGTCCTTGATGGCTCGCAAGAAAAAAAGAGTTCAGAAAATCCGGAAGGCGAAGAAGCGCGCGCCCGTAGTAAGAAAAAAGAAAAAAACCGTTCCTAAGAAAAAGACCGTTGCGCGCAAGAAACCCGTCCCTCGGAAAACTCCGCGCCCCTCCGTCGCACAGCGGCCGGCTGCAGTCGTTCGACAGCTGCCGTCGAAGCCGATCACATCGTACGACGTCGTCCAACACAATTTCGATATCGCTGCCGCAAAGCTGCAGCTCGATGAAGAATTAAAACAATTGATCAAAACCCCCGACCGCGAATTGCGCGTGGAGCTCCCCATCACCATGGACGACGGGAAACTCAATACGCTCATTGGGTATCGCGTTCAGCACAACAACGCGCGCGGACCGAACAAGGGAGGCATCCGTTATCATCCGGACGTCGACCTTGATGAAGTGCGCGCCCTCTCATCGCTCATGACATGGAAGACGGCAGTCGTCGATATTCCGTTCGGCGGCGCGAAGGGCGGAATCGCGGTCGACCCCGGAAAAATGTCGACGGCCGAATTAGAACGGCTCACACGCGTTTTCACGCAAAAGATAGACTGCATCATCGGGCCGTCGGAAGATATTCCGGCCCCCGACGTCAACACCAACGCGCAAGTGATGTCATGGATGATGGATCAATACAGCAGACGACACGGGCACTCGCCGGCCGTTGTCACGGGGAAGCCGGTGGAACTGGGCGGATCCGCGGGAAGAGAAGAAGCTACCGGGCGCGGAGTCAGCATTGTGCTGCGCGAGGCGTCGCGTTCTCAGCGGATTGATTTGAAGAAAACTGCCGTCGCGATTCAGGGGTTTGGGAACGTCGGCTCTCACACCGCGAGAATTCTCGAAGAAGAACTCGGAGCGAAAGTTGTCGCTGTCAGCGATGTCAAAGGAGGCGTCTATAATCCGCGAGGGATCCATTACCGGGACGCAGTACAGCACGTCGCCGAGACCGGGTCCGTTATGGGACTGAAAGGCGCTGCAAAAATTTCGAATGAAGAGTTGCTGGAGTTGAAATGCGACGTCCTTATCCCCGCCGCGCTCGGCGGCCAGCTCCACGGCGGGAATGCCGAACGGGTAAAGGCAAAGCTCATTGTCGAAGCGGCGAACGGGCCGACGACATTCGAAGCCGATGCGGTTTTTGCCGCGATGAAGGTCCCGGTCGTCCCGGATATTCTTGCGAACGCCGGCGGCGTGACAGTCAGTTATTTCGAATGGGCGCAGAATCTTCAGCAGTTTCGCTGGGATTATCAGCGCGTCGTTGCGGAGCTCGAAAAAGTCATGACGCGAAGCTACGTCGATGTCACGAAGACGGCTGAGAAATACAACGTTCCGATGCGTATCGGCGCATACATCCTGGCCCTCAGCCGCGTTGCGCGCGCCACAAAACTCAGAGGGATCTGAAAGACAATGAACAATTAACAGTGATCAGTGAAGAATGAACATTGGACGAAAGGTACCGAATGTATGACTTATAACTTAAAACTTATAACGTATAACGCATAACCGCACTCATACAACGATGAAGTGTTCGGAATTTGTATTTCTTCTTTTTGCCCTTTCCGCTATAACTCAACCTCAGCTTCAAACTCAACCTCTAGTTAAAACCGGCGTCGACGTTCTCATCGATCAAGACTTTTCCCCCTTGAAAGGGAAGAGGGTTGGATTGATCACAAACCCGACAGGCGTGACCGGCGGTCTCGAATCGACGATCGATATCTTCGCACGTTCGAAAGAGTTTACGCTGGCCGCTCTTTTTGCCCCGGAGCATGGCATTCGTGGAGAAGCGCCTGCCGGAGGTGCGATCGCATCGACCACCGATTTTGCAACCGGAGTTGCAATTTATTCCCTTTATGGCCGAACGAAAAAACCGACTGCCGAAATGTTGAAGGGGATAGACGTGCTGGTGTATGACATTCAGGATATTGGGATCCGTTCCTATACGTTCATCAGCACGATGGCGAAAGCGATGGAAGCAGCCGCCGAAAACAATATAGAATTTGTCGTTCTCGACAGGCCCGATCCGTTGACGGGGGAGAGGGTCGAGGGAAATGTAATCGAGCCTAAATTCAAATCCTTTGTCGGAATGTTTCCGATACCATACGTCTATGGAATGACCTGCGGCGAGATCGCAACGATGATCAACGACGAAGGTTGGTTGGGTGAAGGGAAGAAATGCAAGCTTACGGTCATCCGTATGCAAGGTTGGAAGCGGTCGATGACGTGGGAAGAAACAGGACTTCGATGGGTCCCGCCATCTCCCCATATCCCGACTCCGGCTGCCGCCCTTTTTTGCGCAGCGACCGGCATTTTGGGCGAGCTAAATACGCTGAGTGTCGGCGTTGGCTACACCCTTCCGTTTCAGCTTGTTGGGGCTCCGTGGATCAACGGCAGTCTTCTCTCAGAAAAAATGAATGCTCTGGAATTGCCGGGAATATATTTCCGCCCCGTGACGTACACTCCGTTCTATGCTGCAATGAAAGGAAAGCAAGTCAACGGCGTAGAGTTGTATTTGACAGATCCGAAGAATGCTAATCTCGTCAACACGCAGCTTTACTTGATGGAAACGATCAACGCGATGTATCCCGCAAAGGACATTTTCGCGGGTGCGGAATCATCTTCAGTGGAGATGTTCGACAAAGTGATGGGGACAGACCAGGTCCGTCGCGAATTAGCCGCCGGAATTCCCGCGGCGAATATTATTGCGAGGTGGCAAAAAGAGGTCGAGACGTTTATGCCGTTGAGGAAGAAGTATCTTTTGTACGAGTAAAGTGAGAAGAAAGTTCAAAGTGCAAACTGCAAAGGGCAAAGTTACAATCAAAAATTTAAAGGATAATTTCGATCGCTAGTTCCTTATTCAAAATTTTGACCTTTACACTGTAACTTTGCCCTTTGCCCTTTTCATTTTAAACTTCCACCCTCGTTTGCAACTCAACTCTAAATGTTCTAATTTTATCCATGGAGAAGCAGAGCGCAAAGGTCTCCTTATTCACTCTCATCGTCAGTGCGATCATCTGGCTCGGAGCGGTGAACGTCCGCGCCGTCATCGGCAACGAACTGCTGCATTTCGGCACGCTGGAGTTCAAAGAGAACCTCGACCCGGGCCTTGAGCGGGAAGTGTTTCGTTTGATCAACCTGAGTTCCCTGATCGTCATCGGCGGATATCTTGCGACGTTTGCGAGTGCGGTGGCGTTCGCGCGAACGACGCCGTTGCGGTTTAAGGAGCATGGCTGGTTCATGATGAGCGCGCTCTTGTTCTTTATTTTTTCTCCGGTAGAATTTTACACGCTGTTTCTCGATTGGAAAATGATCTCTCTCGACTTTTTTACGAACCCGACGCTGAGAGAATTTCGCGTTTTGTTCATTCACCGTCTCGCCGCGCTGGCTGGCGTGCCGATGATCGCTCTCCTCTGTTACTACACGATCATCGGGTTTGCAATATGGCAGCCGATGAAGAAAGTTGGTCTTCCGAAAACAACCTGACGAATATGACTGTAGAAGAAGCTCTTAAAGAACTTGAAATCGTCGCCAACGATTTAGGCGTTCAGATCCGGTATGAAAAAGGCGATTTTGACGGCGGCTATTGCCTCCTTCGCGACGAACGGATCATTGTCGTGAACAAAAAGCTCAACCCGAACCGGAAGGCGTCCGTGATCTCGCAGGCGTTCGGCGAATTGGGGATAGAGAATGTCTACATCAAACCGGCGGTGCGGGTCTTCATCGAGGATGAGCTGGTAAGGGCGAGATAAAGGACGATGGATAGCTTGATCATAAATTTAGTTCACACGCAATAAGCTCTTATGCACATCCTCGTTATCAATGGACCTAACCTTAACCTCCTCGGCACGCGGGAGCCGGAAGTGTACGGCACGCTGAGTCTGAAAAATATTGAGGATGGGCTTCGCGCCGGCTTCCAACAGGTTGCGTTCACATTTTTTCAATCGAACCACGAGGGAGCGATCATAGACAAACTCCAGGCGGCGCAGTCGGAAAAGGTCGATGGAATAGTCCTTAACGCTGCGGCATACACACATTATTCGTATGCGATCCGTGACGCCATCGCGGCAATTCCCATTCCCGTGATCGAGGTCCATATTTCCAATATCCTCACGCGGGAAGAATTCCGCAAACATTCGGTTACCGCCCCCGTGTGCAAAGCGCAGATCTCCGGTTTTGGAACGGACGGCTATCGTATCGCCGTCGACACTCTCATCGAACATTCCTCTTCTCCAACACAGTGATCAAAGCCGTCATCTTCGACCTCGATAATACGCTCGTCGATTTCATGCTGATGAAACGGCAGGCCATCGACGCTGCGGTCAATGCAATGATGGACGCCGGTCTGAATCTGAGCAGGGAAGATATTCAATCCCGCATCGACGAGATTTATAAAGAGAAAGGGATGGAGTTTCAGAACGTCTTCGACCAGCTGCTCTACGACGAATTTCAAAAAGTGGACTACAAAATTTTATCCGCAGGAGTCATCGCCTACCGCAGAGCGCGCGAGGCAGCGCTCGTCCCGTATCCTCATGTCTACATGACTTTGATGGAACTGCTGAAGATGGGGATCCACCTTGCCGTCGTCTCCGACGCTCCGGCCCGCGAAGCATGGCTGCGCCTTTCCTACCTCAATTTCCATCACATCTTCGACTACGTTATCACGTTCGAAGATACCGGCCAGCGAAAACCGCATGAAGCGCCGTTCCGCAGGGCGCTCGAGCTTCTGCACGTAGAGCCGGAAGAAGCGCTCATGATCGGCGATTGGGCGGAGCGAGATGTTGTCGGAGCTGCCAAAGTTGGCATGAAGACCGTGTTTGCACGCTACGGGGATACGTTCCGCACGGTGGAGTCGAACGCCGATTTCGAGGTTGACGATATTGCCGAGCTTATCGAAGTGGTAAAAGAAGAAAATAAAGTCCGGATGTGATATGACATCAATTTTCGCAGGCTCGCTATGATACAGGGTATCGGCGTCGACCTCATCGAGATACAAAGGATACAAGCATCGATCGATGAGTTCGGTGAAACGTTCCTTCGGAAAATCTTTACCGACGTAGAGATCGCCTATTGTCAGTCGCGGAAGAACCCCGTCCAACACTTCGCCGCCCGGTTTGCAGCGAAGGAAGCTGTGAGCAAGGCGCTCTCAACAGGATGGAGCGGGGAATTTGAATGGAAGAATGTTGAAGTGACGAACGAGCTGTCGGGCAAGCCCAACGTGATCCTCCACGGTAAGACCGCGGGCGCGCTGGAAAAAAGTAAAATTCATCTCACGCTGTCTCATTCCGAATCCGCGGTCGTTGCCTTTGCAGTCATCGAGGTCGACGACGCGCACCGACCGTAAAAAGTATCTCACTGCTGTTGCTGCTGCGCCGCAAAATTTTCGTCGATGAGTTCTTCCTGATCCCCGCCCGGCTGAGCGAGAAGCCGTACTTTGTTTGTTTCCTCAAACGTATGGCCGTCTTCGTACCCGATCGAGACATAGACTGAAAGCTGCTGCCGCGCGGGACCTTTGAATGTCCCTTTCACCGGAGTGCAGTCGGTGAAATCGCGGCCGACGGCGAGCTTTACGTGTTTGTCGGTCGCCCATGTATTATTCGTCGGATCGATGCCCATCCAGCCGGCTCCCGGCAGCCACGCTTCTACCCACGCATGGGTCGCCCCTTCTCCTCTCAACCCGCTCTTGTTCGGACAAATGTATCCGCTGACGTATCTGCTCGGCACGCGGAGCGACCTCAGGATCTGCAGCATGACATGGGCAAAATCTTGGCACACGCCGGCACGCTGTTCGAGAATTTCGTCGACTGTCGTTTCGACAGTGGTGATCCCTTTGATGTATTTGAAATTCCGGTAAATGTACTCGCTGCACAACTCAAGCGTTGCCGAGGTGCTCTTATTGTATTTTACCGATTCGGCAATGCGCGCGATCTCGTCCTGTTTGGCGATCGCTTTCGGAGTGGCAAGTTCTATGAGCGCCAGATTGTTTTCGACATCGCGGTGAAGGGTATCCCATTGAGGGACGTAGTCGTTGCCCCGTTCGACCGGGATCACACGGATCACGACGCGGTTTTCGACGAACATTTCCTTGTGCGCGTCGATGATGTTGAACGTTCCCGATTTGTTTCCCCAATAATCGAGGTATGTTTCAATGATGGGCTGTCCCGTGACATTGACGTCCTGGTGAAGCGTTTCTTGCTCTTCGCATTCGTAGGGATAGATCTTCACCTCGTTGACGCTTTCCCGCACCGGCCGGTCGTACGTGTATTTCGTGATATGATGAATTTTGAAGATCGCCATATTGCTCTCGATTAACTGTAGGAGAAGAAACTTTGCGAAAGACGTTTTCCGAATTCGAGGATCCGGCCTTTCACGTCAGAGAAGAACGCCTGGATACCGTTGTGCGGAATGATGTCGACATCGGTGTACCGCACCGAGCTGTATAAACTTTTGAAGTACCGTGAGAGCGAGACGTTGTCGACTCGGTTGCTCTCAGCGAGTACGTCGGTGAAGTACCGATCGACTCTGCCGAGCGCATAGATCACCGACCGCGTGAAACTCGGGTCGAAGAGAACCTGATGGAGGACGTCCCTGCTTGCATTCGAGGTCCGGTACATCTTGAGATGCAGCTCATACCCCGAAAGCGAGAGAAGGAGATATTTCCACTGGAGGATCTCGCGCGGTTCCTCAAGGTTGTATCCGATCGCGGCGAATTGTCGGTCCGACATTTCGATGGTGATCAAGGACCGCTCGATGTAGCGCCCAAGGTTGAGAAAGCGCCAGCCGAGCGCTCGAGGCATCGTCGCTTCCGCAATGCCGTTGAACAGCATGCTCTGACGCATAAGACGGTCGATCGATTCGAGTGCTCCGGCGCCGGAGAGCAATTCGGCGAGCTTCGGCTGGTTAACAAAGTGATACATCTGATTCAGCTGTTCCCAAACCTCTTTTGAAATGTGATCCTGCGCGCCGCGCGCATTCTCTCTCGCTTTCGTCACGATCACCCTGAGCGAATTGACGTTGTCGGTTTCGGCGAGGAGGGTTTTGAGAGCGAGGGGAGTGTCGTGTTCCAGCCGCGCACATTCTGTTTCGTCCAATCTGGCGAACACAGTGAGCGCTTGCCTCCATGTCGGCGCGTTATCGCTTCCCTTGTCAAGCGACATGATGTAATTTGTCCTGACGACGCGCAGCAACCCGTCGGCCCGTTCCATGTACCGGTTGAGCCAGAAGAGCGAATCGGCAATTCGGCTTAGCATCATGTGCGTGTCGGAGAAATATTCAGCGATCTGGTATGCGCCATGTCTTGAAAAATTGTCAGTCGACGACCCATGTGTCTTTACTTCCGCCTCCCTGTGACGAATTGACGACGAGAGAACCTTCGCGCAACGCGACGCGCGTGAGCCCTCCCGGGACGATCTGCACGCCGTCGGGACCGCACAGCGCGTACGGCCGCAGGTCGACATGACGCGGCTGAAATTTACCGTCGATGAAGCACGGGACGGTGGAGAGCTTGATGATCGGCTGCGCGATGAAGCCTCGCGGGTCGTTGTGAATGTCATTCTTTGCCCGCTGCAGCTCTTCGTCGCGCGCTTTATTGCCCATCACCATCCCGTAACCGCCGGACTCGTTCGTCCTCTTGATGACAACCTGGTCAAGGTGGTCAAAGACGAACTTGCGTTCATCGGGGTTGCGGAGGTTGTACGTCGGCACGTTCGCGAGGATCGGTTCTTCATTGAGATAGTACCGGATCATCGCAGGAACGTGAGCGTAAATTGCTTTGTCGTCCGCAACGCCGTTGCCCACCGCGTTGACGATAGCGACGTTTCCTTTTCGGTACGCGCCCATGATGCCCGGAACCCCGAGCGCGCTCTCCGGACGGAAGACCAACGGGTCGAGAAAATCGTCATCGATCCTTCTATAAATGACATGCACTTGCTCGAGCCCGTTCGTCGTCTTCATGTACACTTTATTTTTATCGACGACGAGATCTCTGCCTTCCACGAGGGCGATCCCCATTTGCCGCGCAAGGAATGTATGTTCGTAATACGCGGAGTTGTAGATGCCGGGCGTCAGAAGGACGACTGTCGGGCGCGCCATCTGCGCGGGGGCAAGAGACAGTAGAATTTGGTGCAGGATGAGAGGATAGTTGCTTACCAGTCGGATGCGGTTCGACGTAAACATGTCCGGGAAAATCCGCTTCGTGACCTCACGGTTCTCAAGCATATACGACACACCCGACGGTGTGCGCAAATTATCCTCGAGCACATAGAATGTCCCGTTGTCGCCGCGGATGATGTCGATGCCGGCGATATGCACGTAGATGTCGTACGGTACGGTAATCCCGTAGACCTCGCGCGTAAAATGAGGGCATGAGGCGACCAGCGAAGCCGGAATGATTTGATCTTTGAGGATCGCCTGCGCCGAATACACATCTTTCAAAAAAAGGTTCAGCGTTCTCAGCCGCTGTTTGATCCCTCTTTCAACGTGGTCCCATTCTGCCGCGGTGATGATGCGCGGAATGATATCGAACGGAAAAATTCGTTCGATGCCGGCGTTGTCGCTGTAGACGGTGAATGTGATGCCCTGGTTGAGGAAAAGTTCGTTGGCAAGCTTTTCCTTCTGCTGCAAGGAACCGACATCCATCTGCTGCAGAAGGTCGTACACTTTGGCGTACTGGGGACGGATCGTCTTCTCTGCGGACATCTCGTCCCAGAAACCGTCTTTGGATTCGTAATGATGGAGTATCGTCTCTGCGCTCATTCTGTTTGTCCGCAAACGGAACGTAAAACGAAAGTGAACCCAATTCCCGAGATCATTCCGTCGTTGCCTTCATGGTATAGACTTTCACTTGCTTGTCCGTCGCGGAAATTTTTCGGGACAGATAAACCTCAAACAAAGATCTTTAAATCGGATGTGGGTTAAGCGTGAGTGGTCGGAAAATTCTCGACGCGGAGTTACTTCAGCCGGACTGTTCCACGGCACGTCAGCGACGATCGTTTCTTATCTTCCGCAATGTAGGCCAATTTTAAACAATTTTCAACTAGAGTAGTGGCTTACCTTTGACGATTGACTGCAAACCTTCCGAAGGTTTCTGAAAATAGCCCACTACTCAATTGCGGGGAAGATATTTAGGCGAGCAGATTCTTCAATGTCCGTTTCACCATCGCCGGGTCGTCGGCGATGATGCCGTCGACTCCCTGGCGCACCATTCTCTCGACGTCCCTTTCCGACCGCACTCCATATACATAGACGAGGCAGTTTTCGGCGTGGGCGTCTCGCATGACATCCCCGTTGAGCTGGTATTTGCTGCAGATAAAGATATCCGCGTGCGCCCGTGCGGCAAGCTGCGACGGAGAATGCCGGAAGTCGGCAATCGGGTTATAGAGGATGCCGGTGACGGCATCTCCATCGATCCGCTTGATGGTTTTCATCATGACATGGTTGAAGGATGAAAACATCACGCGATGGGATGCCTTGAACTTTGCGACCAGCCGGAGAAGCTCTTCCTCGACCGAAAGGCCGTTGCCGCTCGCAATGTCCGGCTTGATCTCGATATTGATCATGATGCCCCGTTTGGTGAGTGGAAGGACATCGCGGAGGAGCGGGATCCTTTCATGAGCGAATCTGCGCGAGAACCAGGAGCCGTTGTCAAGCGCGGTCAGTTCTTCAGCCGTAAATTTCCTGAGGCTGCCTCGGCCCTCCGAGGTGCGGTTGAGTTTTTTGTCATGGAAAACGATGAACTCGTCGTCGGAGGAGAGCCGGATATCGAGCTCGATCATATCGGCTTTCGCTTCGATCGCTTTGTGGAATGCTGCAAGGGAATTTTCGGGCGCTTCCTCCGAATGTCCCCGATGTGCAATGACGACAGGAGATTCGCTCGACCCGAGATGTGAGGAAGCGCGTTTTGCTGTAGGCATCTTCGTTTATTTCTTTAGCGTCGAAAGGAGTCTGAGCGTGATATCCACGATGCCGCCCATGCCGTCGACATTGGCGAGCAGCCCGAGCTGCTCGTAATATTTTTTTACCGGCTCTGTTTCCGCCTTGTAGACTCTCAGGCGCTCCCGCACCGTTTCCGGCTTGTCGTCGTCTCGCTGATAGAGTTCGCCGCCGCACTTGAAGCATTTATCGGTGACGCTGAAATGGTCGAGGTCGGTGTTGTATATTTTACCGCAGCCTTTGCAGACGATGCGTCGGCTCAGGCGTTCGATAATTTCTTTTTCTTCAACGTCGATGTTGACGACTTTATTGAGCGCGATGTGGAGCTCGGAAAAGATCGGCTGCAACGCCCTCGCCTGTGCGACCGTTCTCGGGAACCCGTCGAGGACAAACCCGTTCTTGCAGCGGTCGGACGACAGCTCTTGCTTCACCAGCGCGATCATGATGTCGTCCGGCACGAGGTTGCCATGGTCCATAAATTCCTGGGCCTTGCGCCCCAGCGGACTTTGTTCTTTAATTGCTTCGCGGAGAATATCGCCGGTTGAAATATGAGGAATGTGATACACATGGGAGAGAATTTTTGCTTGAGTGCCTTTGCCGACGCCCGGTGCGCCGAAGAGTATAATATTCATGACCTGAGTTCAAGGTTTAGAACGCTGAGTAAATACTGTGGTTTAATTACGATGATGTTATGCCGCTTCATTCTTCACCGCCAATTGTCCGCATGCGGCGTCGATGTCTTCTCCGGCGCTATGGCGTATAAAAACAGGGATGTCCGCGTCGCGCAGTTTCTTTGCAAACCGTGCCACACTCTCCTCCGACGCTCCTTTCAATGACGCGGAAAAACCGCCGCGCATTGTGAAGCTGATGGAGTGGAACGGGATCATGTTCACCCTGCACGGGAACCGTTTCGAGGCCTTGATGATATTTTTGACGTCGGCCTCGCGGTCGTTCAGGCCTTCGAACAAGATATACTCGAGCATGACGTTTTTCCGTGTCGTATGACAATAGTACTCGAGCGCGTCCAACAGCTCCTCGACTGGGTATTTTTTCGTGATCGGCATCAGCCGGGTGCGCGTTGGGTTGTCGAGCGAATGAAGAGAAAGAGCGAGCTTCGCTTTCCGCCCTTCGTCGGCCATTCGCCTGATCTGCTCGGCATATCCCGCCGTCGACACCGTGATACGGCGCGGACTGATCGCCATCCCGATGTCCGATGCGATGATATCAATGGATGCCATGACGTTGTCATAATTCAACATCGGTTCACCCATCCCCATATAGACGATGTTCGTGATCGGCTTGTCGGTCAACGACTGTGCCGTCAGGATCTGGTCAATGATCTCGCCGACCGTCAGGTTCCTTGCAAACCCCATCGTTGCCGTCGCGCAAAACTTGCAGTCGAGAGGACAACCCACCTGCGTCGAAATGCACAACGTCAACCTTTTTTCCGCATCGATCGACTCTTTGCGCGGAGGGATCAAGACGCTTTCGACTTTTAACCCGTCGTCGAGTGAGAAGAGGTACTTCACCGTTCCGTCGGACGCCGACCGCTGCTGATCTGCAATTGCTAAATGAGCGATCGTCGCCTGCGCTTCAAGCCGATTCCGCAGATCCTGCGAAAAGTTGGTCATCGCGTTGAACGACGTCGCGCGATGTTTGTACAACCAGGCAAAGAGTTGCTTCGCGCGGTATCGTGGCTCTCCTATTGAAGCAACAAAAGCTTCCAAATCGTGCAATGGAAGCCCTTTGAGGTTGGTCTGACCCATCTTCTCGGAAAAAATTCGTCACAAGATAGGCAATTTAGGCCAGTGAAGCAAGAAAGCGCTGGCACAAAAGTGAAAGTGAACCGTTCACTTAAGTGAACGGTTCACTCGTAAACAATCTTGGGTCTATTGCAGTTGGATGCCCGCCAAGAACTTGCGGGCACGACGATGCGCAGGGTTCGTCATTCCCTCAACGAGGTCGTATGCCGAACGTCTTTATCGAGGATCCACATACCGGCAGATTAGAACATTCAAACTGTAACTTTACCCCATCTTGCAAATAAAACTTAATATGGCTATCCTTATATAGTAGTAAAAGTTTTCCATCCAGCTGCCCTTCTCCCTATGTCGAAAACGAAACAAAGCCAGACGCCTTCCAGAACAACAACCGGCGGTCAATCTGAGAGCGATCTTCTTTCCATCCGCGGAGCCCGCGTCCACAACCTCAAGAACATCAGCATTGATATCCCCCGAAACAACATGGTCGTCATCACCGGCGTGAGCGGGTCGGGGAAATCGAGTCTTGCATTCGACACGATTTATGCTGAGGGACAAAGACGTTATGTCGAAAGTCTTTCCGCTTATGCGCGACAATTCCTCGAACGGATGGATAAACCCGACGTCGATTCCATCAAAGGGATGAGCCCTGCGATCGCCATCGAGCAAAAGACCAATACGCGCAATCCCCGTTCGACCGTTGCGACGACTACCGAAGTGTACGATTACCTCCGTCTTCTCTTTGCCCGCGTCGGAAAAACCTACTGCCGCGTGTGCGGACGGCTCATTACGCGCGATTCGGTCCATTCTGTCGTCGACAGGTTGATGCAGGAAAAGGACGGGACGAAATTTTTCATTACGTTTCCCATGCGCGAGCACGAGGGGCACACGCTGAAAGAAGAACTCTCAGCGCTCAAGAAGAGAGGTTTTTTTAGGATCGTCGTGGACGGCGAGCTGATCGATTTAAATGAGCGCTCCTTCACTTCATCGAAGAAAATGATTTTTGTTCTGGTCGATCGTTATGTGCTTCGAAAAAATGAAAAGGCGAGTGAGAACAGACTTGCCGATTCGATCCAGACCGCTTTTGTCGAAGGGGACGGATACGCGACGGTGGTCAACCTTGAAACGCGGGAGCAACTTCCATTCAATCAGCACTTCGAATGTCCTATCGACCATATCCGTTACGAAGAACCGGAGCCGCATCTTTTCTCTTTTAACAATCCGATCGGGGCATGCCCGAAATGCCAGGGGTTCGGGCGCGCCGTGGGGCTGGACATGGACCTGATCGTTCCCGATAAGAGGAAGGCGTTGCGCGACGGCGCTATCCAACCGTGGACGACGCCGAAGTTCCGTGAAAATTTGCGCGACTTATTTTTGGTCGCAAGCGAAGCAGGCGTTCCCCTCGCCGTCCCGTTCGAGGAGTTGACCCCCGATCAGTTGAACGTCGTCATGAACGGTTTCGGGAAACGCTTCGACGGCATCAACGGCTTCTTTAAGATGGTGGAGAGGAAGGCGTATAAAATTCAGTACCGCGTTCTTCTGAGCAAATATCGTGGTTACACGACGTGCGATGAATGCGGCGGCGCGCGCTTGAGGCGCGAGGCGCTCGACGTTAAAATATCCGGAAACACCATCGCCGCTATCGCTTCGATGACCATTGAAAACGCCGAGGAGTTTTTCAAAGAGATCGCGTTCAGCGATTTTGAGCTGAGCGTCTGCAAGAGAATTCTCGATGAGATCAGAAAACGCCTCCGGTATCTTGTCGACGTCGGGCTGGGATACCTTACACTCGACCGCCTTTCATCGACGCTTTCGGGCGGCGAATCGCAGCGCATCAACCTTGCGACGTCGATCGGGTCGTCGCTTGTCGGGTCCATTTACGTGCTCGACGAACCGAGCATCGGCCTCCATCCGCTCGATAACGACCGCCTCATCCGCATTTTGAAATCGCTCCGGGACATCGGAAATACGGTGCTCGTCGTCGAGCACGACGCCGATATGATGTCCGAAGCTGACCTCCTGATCGACATGGGACCGCACGCCGGAGAGCACGGCGGCGAAGTCACGTTTTTCGGCACTCATGCGGACATCCTTCGTTCTCCGGTATCTCTTACGGGAAAATACCTGAGCGGAAAATTGTCTATCCCGGTCCCGAAAACGCGCAGGAAAAAAGGGAAAGGGTCGCTCCGCGTTGTGAACGCCTTCCTGCACAATCTGAGAAACATCGACGTCGAAATTCCGCTGAACCTCTTTGTGTGCGTTACGGGAGTGAGCGGCTCGGGAAAAAGTACGCTCGTGCACGAAGTCTTGTACGAAGGGCTCAAAAAAAATCTTTCTTCGTCGAGCACGAATGTCGTCGGCGCGGCGTCTATCGAGGGATCGGGTCTTCTGTCGTCCATCGAACTCGTCGACCAGTCGCCGATCGGACGCTCGCCCCGTTCCAACCCCATCACGTATATTAAGGCATTCGAGCTTATCCGGGATCTGCTTGCGGGCACCCAATCGGCGAAAATTCATGGCTATGCTCCCGGATATTTTTCTTTTAATGTCCCCGGCGGGCGATGCGAGACCTGCGAGGGAGACGGCCTCCAGAAAATTGAAATGCAGTTCATGGCAGATTTATACTTGACGTGCGAGAGCTGCAAAGGGAAACGCTACAAAAAGGAGGCGCTGGACGTTCGGTATCACGGAAGGAATGTGGATGATATTTTATCGATGACGGTCAGCGAGGCGATAGAGTTTTTTAAGAGTCATGCCGACGGAAGACGTGTCGCGCAGAGACTTAAAATCCTCGACGACGTCGGCCTGGGGTATTTGCGTTTAGGCCAGCCGGCGACGACGCTTTCGGGGGGCGAAGCACAGCGCGTGAAACTGGCCGCGCATTTGAGCGGTCAACAGGAAGGACATACGTTGTTTATTTTCGACGAGCCGACGACGGGGCTTCACTTCGACGACATCGCGAAATTGCTCAGATGCTTTACAGCGCTTCTCGATGCCGGACATTCCATTCTCATCATCGAGCATAATCTCGACGTCATCAAATGCGCCGACTATATTATCGACCTAGGACCGGGCGGGGGAGTGAACGGCGGAAAGGTGGTGGCGTCGGGAACTCCGGAAGAGATCGCTCTCAATGCGCACTCTTACACCGGACATTTTCTTAAGAAAGTGCTCGGCTCGTAAGAGGAATGTAAAATCCAAAATGCAAAAGGCAAAATTACAATGTAAAATTTAAAATTGCGACAAGTCTCAAACTTTGATAATGGTACGTTTTGCTATTTCTTCCCACCGTTATATGAATGCCCGCCAGAAGCATGCGGGCATGACGAACGCTGAGTCTGCGTCATTCCCGAACGTTTCTGTCGGGAATCCAAAACGTACCATTACCCAAACTTTTCACTGAACCTTTGCACTTTGAATTTTGCATTTCTTTCAGAATAGCGATCCGAAATTCAACGTAATAAAGAACCCTCCAAAATCTTTCTTCTTCTCGATCGAGCCATCGTCCCGCATCATGCTGTCAATCCCGCCGTGAAACGGCTCAACGTAGTATCGGATGTTCACTCCGGATAATGTTTCTTCAGACCCAAAAAATGCACCGAAGCCGACGAACCCTCCCACGGAATAATGCGCTTGGCCATAGCCGATGCTGTTGAAGAACTCCCGGTCGTACGGCGACGAAAAAACAAGCGAAGGCCCCAAGGCGGCGTTGACATAGGGCCGGAAGTTATCCACGATGTCATCGGCAAACAACCGGTACTCGACGCCGACATGAAGCGGCACGAAAATGAATCGGTTGATCTTGCCGGGGACATACGTCTCTCCATAATACGTCACGTATTCCACTTCGTTGTCATCTTTCGATTCGGAGATCCCGAGGTTCAACGTTCCGTAGAGGTCTTCAGAATATTGGTGCCGTAAAAAACCTCCCAACCCGAATCCATTGTTAGAGATCAATACATCGACGCCCCATGCGTCGAGAAGTGACACCACCTTTGGCGTCGGAGCAAAATTTTTATTGGGAGATTCAAAGACGAGATCCGAGTCTTGTGTGACCATAGACTCGGAGCCAAGTTCGGCTCCGAGGGCGCAGTGGGGGGTGCTGTTCAAGGATATAAAAAGGATGGCTCCCAGTGAGAGCATCGTGAAAAAGGATGTTGGCTTCATGGCCGCTCCTTCGATTCGCATATTCTAATAACAGTCCTGACGGTGGAAATAGTTTCGGACGCCGACTCTTAGTCGACCTCAACAAGCGCAAATTTTAGATACTTAGTTTCCGGCATAGCGGGCAGGGTCGGATGGTCAGCCGCCGCCCCGTCGAAATGGAGCAGTCTCAACTTTCTGCCAGCTTTGACAGCGCTGTCGTTCAGAATGTTTAAAAATGTCTCCTCGGTGATATGATGCGAGCAGGATGCCGTTGCCAGTATCCCCCCCTCGTTGAGGATGCCCATTGCGCCGCTGTTGAGTTCCTTATATCCTTTCACGGCAGTCGCGACGGTCTTCCGGTTCTTCGTGAACGACGGAGGGTCGAGGATAACGATATCGAATTTCTTCTTATCGGCGGCCTCTTTCGAAAGCGTCTCGAACGCATCGCTGCGTTTGAACGCGATCGTGTGAAGATTATTGAGTGTGGCGTTCACTTTCGATTTCTCGATCGCAAATTCGGAGCTGTCGACCGCGGCGACACACTTCGCGCCGTAGTGCGCCGCGTAGAGGCCAAACCCTCCCTCGTTGCAAAAACAGTCCAGGACGGATGCGTCTTTTGCGAACGGGTGAAGGGCTGTGCGATTATCCCTCTGGTCGAGAAAGAATCCGGTCTTTTGCCCTTCGAGAAGGTCGACGCGGAATTTGAGGCCGTGAAGTTCGATGATCGTCGGCTCGACGGTCCCACGGATGATCCCTTTGCGGAGCGGAAGTTCCTCGAGCGATCGAAGCGGAGATTCATTCCGTTCGACGATTCCGCGCGGAGAGAACATCGAGACGAGGACGTCGCAGATCAAGGTCAAGCGGGAATCCATCCCAGCCGAGAAGGTCTGCACCGAGAGATACTCGTTGTATTTGTCGACGATGAGGCCCGGAAGGAAATCGCTCTCGCCATGCACGACGCGGAATGCGGCTTCTTTTGGAAAAAGTTTTTTGCGAACAGCGAGCGCCGATGCGATGTGCCGCTCGAAAAATTTGAAATCGATCTCTTCGTCTTCGGCGGAAAGGAAACGAGATGCGATGAGAGAGTGCGGGTTGTAGAACCCGATTCCCATTCGTTTCATGTCGTGCCGGACGATCTCGACGATGTCGCCGCTTTTCGGCGCCCCGTTGACGGCGTGGATCTCATTGCTGAAGATCCATTGATGTCCTGCAATGAGCCTCCGCTCTTCGTTCTTTCTGAGCACAATATTTTTCTTGCGGATTGTCATCGGTGGTGTGATGAAAAGTATCAAGAAAGGGAAGTAATGTCAAGGAACGGTGGTGAGTTACCTTTGACGATCCACTGCAAACCTTCCGAAGGTTTTCTATCTGAAACGAACAAATGCTAGTGCTTTTTCAATGTTCACTCAAGAAGCCTTCGGAAGGTTTCTGAAAGTAGCCCACTACCCAAGGAACGGTTGTGTTACAGCTTGGATGTCCGCCAAAAGCATGCGGGCATGACGAGCGTCGGGGTTTGCGTCATTCCCTCAACGAGGTCGTAAACCGAACGTTTTATCGGGAATCCACAAGTCGGAAAATAAAAAAATATTCAAAGAGCAGCACCGTCTTCCGCCAAACGCCCTTGCAACACACATCACTCTTTCGTATATTTTTCTGTCTTCTTCATATCAACCAGCATTCTTACTTTACATCGGAGATAACAATGGCTTTGGATTTTGAAAAACTTTTAGGCGCTGAAGCGAAAACTCTTCTTCAGCATAAATGCACGACAATACCGAAAGAATCTCTTCATTTGCCCGGTCCGGATTATGTCGACCGGGTCTATGCATTATCAGACCGTCCGACTCCGGTACTTAAAAGTCTCCAGGCGCTCTTTGATAATGGGCGGCTCGCGGGGACCGGCTATCTATCTATCTTGCCCGTCGACCAAGGGATCGAGCACTCAGCAGGCGCATCGTTTGCCCCGAACCCGGCATACTTCGACCCGGAAAATATCGTGAAACTCGCGATCGAAGGCGGGGCGAACGCAGTCGCGTCAACGCTCGGAGTTCTCGGCGCGGTATCGCGAAAGTATGCGCACAAGATCCCGTTCATCCTCAAGATCAATCATAATGAATTTCTTTCATACCCCAACACGTACGACCAGACGCTGTTTGCGAGCGTGAAGCAGGCGTATTGGATGGGCGCGGTGGCGGTCGGTGCTACGGTATACTTCGGATCGCCGGAGTCGCGGAGGCAATTGTGGGAAGTAAGCCAGGCGTTTCAGCATGCCCATGAGCTGGGCATGGGGACGATCCTTTGGTGCTACCTCCGCAGCAGCGCGTTCAAGACGAAAGAGAAAGACTATCACGTGTCCGCGGACTTGACCGGCCAAGCCAACCATCTTGGCGTGACGATCGAAGCGGACATCATCAAACAAAAGGCTCCGGAGAACAACGGCGGTTATACGGCGCTCAATTTCGGCAAGACGCATAAGCTTGTGTATGAGAAGCTCACGACGGACAACCCGATCGACCTTACGCGCTATCAAGTCGCGAATTGTTACATGGGAAAAGCGGGCCTCATTAATTCCGGCGGGGCGTCGTCCGGCGCAAGCGATCTCGCCGAGGCGGTGAAGACCGCCGTCGTTAACAAACGTGCGGGAGGTATGGGGTTGATCTCGGGCCGCAAGGCCTTCCAGCGTCCGATGAACGAAGGCGTGCAGATCCTCAACGCGATCCAAGACGTATACCTTTCGAAGGATGTGACCATCGCCTAAGACCGGCCGAAAGAAATTTCTCGGCCCGTTCCCTGCTTTGCGATGTTTCTCATGCAAGCGCGCACAAACAAGTGAACCATAACTCTTTCCGGATGTGAACAGGCGTCCCGCTCTGGCGGGGCGCCTTCTTTTTTTTCCATGCACATGGGACACGTACTACACCAGGACAGCGAAAAATCGTCGGTGGCATTGTCGTCGATCGCCGCCGCTTTTTTAATTACTGGACTTAAAATAATTGTTGGCATTGAA
>DATJXA010000065.1:0-7974 GCA_035500675.1 Bacteroidota bacterium
ATTACTGCTAGCGAACCGAAATCGGAGATCCAGAGGATGCTTTGATGCACGGTTCTGCTTTTAATTGAGCTGCAAATGTATCTTGTTTACTGTTTCATGCATTTGCTCTGGCTGCAGATGAGCATAGTAAGCTTGAGTGACTTTTACGTCCACATGCCCTAATAATTTGCTGATCTGATAAATTGATACCCCCATGTACGCCAGCCAACTCGCAAAACTGTGACGAAGCGAATGAAAATGCAAGCGCGGATCCATATTCAACGCCTTTACATATCTCTTAAATTTGTCAGCAACCCAGCTATCCAATATCTTACCGTTATTCAATGTGAACACGTAGCCGGATGCAGCCCGATCATAGCATTTTGAGAGAATAATAAATGCGATATCGTTCATTGGCACAATTCGTCGCCTTCCACTTTTTGTCCGAAAAGTGGCTGAAGATTGAACTGTGATTAATTTGTTCTTCATATCCAGATCTTTCCATTGAAGGTTCGTGATTTCTCCCCTCCGCATTCCTGTTACCACGGCAAAGAGCACGATCTCACGTAACCAAGTTTCCGTAATGACACTCAGGAGTTTCTCCACTTGTTCACGTGTGAAAAACACGGGAGCAATGTCAGGCACTTGAGCTAAGCGTAGCCTGGCAAACGGATTTTCATCCAGGATCCTCCAACGCAGTGCAGTATTCAGGGCCGCCTTCATTGATCGAAGTTCAATATTCACAGTGTGTGCGCTTACTTTTTGGAGTCGGTGCACCTTATAGATGTCCCAATGTTGAGGCGTAATTTCCGTCAAGGATATATCGCCGAAACGCCCTTGAAAGAGTTTAAATGTGGACTGGTAAATTTCAATCGTTCCAATTGCATAGTTTCCTTTGGCATATTCAGCAAACTCAGAAGCGAAGTCGCTAATTAGCTTTCGCTTGGGCTGATCTCTGACCAGCTGCTTGAAGTCACCGAGGGTTTTCAGTGCCTCGGCTTTATTCGTAGTGTGAGTGCTTCGTTGCTTTCGTTTGCCATCATCAACGAACTGGATGTAGTAGTATCCGTTCTTCTTGAAGAGGGAAAAGTTTGAGGTAGGCATGAAAAAGGCACTCCTTCTCAGCTTACACTCCAGCTTACGATGACCGAAGTATGAGAAAAAGTGCCTTAATTTGAGCGGGAGACGGGACTCGAACCCGCGACGTCCAGCTTGGGAAGCTGGCATTCTACCACTGAATTACTCCCGCCTGTATATGTCCGTATTAATATACAACTTGCGGTTTCCTTTATCAAGAACTCAAAAAACAGGTGCGCCGGCGCGGATAGAAAAAAGCGAAAAAATCTTGCGAATGAGATCTCGTGCACCGGATCAAATCAGTTACATCATTATCGTCCAGCCAGCATCTTGAATCCCAAACTTTCTTTTAGTTCTTGACTCTCCTATCTATTCCACCTACATTCTTCCAGAAAAATAGCCGGGGAAATAGGCGGAAAAAACACACACCTAAACCCTGGGATTCGCGAGCGCGATGATGAGGGTTTTTCTATTTTATGGGGTTCCCTTCCGTTCCTGCAATCTGAAATTCTTGGATTGCACGCACCATCCTGTATTCTACCTCAATAGTACTCTCATCCTAAATCCCAAACGCATCAATTAACTCCGCCGAGAATTTTTATTCCACAGTCGTCTTTGTTCGACTGTTAGTTGGAAGAATCATTGAATTTTGATGCGCGCCGGGATTCATCATTCGATGAAAAATTTTTAAGCATCGCATCAACGTTATTTGAATAAAGCTTCGGAAAAAGCATAAGGAAGTTCTGCATGAATCGTGCCGCCCGGAGTCAAGCTTTTCGTCTCGCAGTATCCCTCTCTATCCCTCTCATCGCTGCCGCCATCCAATGGACGTTCTGGTCCACCTTTCAACCGCATACATGGATTCTTTTTTATCCCGCGGTCTTCTTTGCTTCCTGGATCGGCGGACTCACCGCGGGGCTTGCGGCAACTCTTCTCTCCGCGATGCTTGCCAACTGGTTCTTCGTTCTGCCGCTTTATTCGTTCCGCGTGCATGACATCGAGTCGGTCTATTCAATCTGTGTCTTCGTCATTATGGGAGTTCTCTTCAGCGTCGTCCAGGAACGGTTGAAGAGAACGGCGAAACAGACGAACGAAGAACGGTTCCGGCATACGCTGGATATGATGATAGAGGGGTGTCAGATCATTGACTTCGAATGGCGGTATGTGTATGTCAACGAGGCCGCTGCACAGCAGGGAAAATCTTCTCCATCAGCGCTGATTGGGAAAACGATGATGGAAGCCTATCCCGGCATCGAGACAACGCCGTTGTTCGACGTCCTCCGCCGGTGCATGAACGACCGCGTCTCGATGCGGATCGAAAATCAATTTCCTTTTCCCGGTGGAAGCATGGGTTGGTTCGACCTGAGCATTCAACCGGCCCCTGAAGGACTCTTCATTCTTTCGATCGATATTTCGAAAAGAAAACAGGTTGAAGGCCGGCTCCAAGAAAGCGAGCACATGCTCAGGTTGTTCGTTGAGAATGCACCGGCTGCCATTGCAATGTTCGACCGGGAGATGCGCTATATCGCGGCGAGCCGCCGCTTCGCGGCCGACTACCAACTGAAAGAACAAAACATCATCGGGCGATCTCATTACGAGATCTTCCCGGAGATCTCCGAACGGTGGAAGGAAATCCACCGCCGATGCCTTGCGGGAGCT
The DNA here is from genome assembly GCA_035500675.1 of Bacteroidota bacterium. GTDB lineage: Bacteria > Bacteroidota > Ignavibacteria > UBA10030 > UBA8401 > JAGVPT01. The sequence goes on from DATJXA010000065.1 coordinate 2,716, forward strand.
ATCGAAAACGCGGAAGACGACCCATTCCCGCGAGCCGACGGAGGCATGGATTGGGTACGGTGGGAGATACGACCGTGGTATCGAACCACAGACGACATCGGAGGGATCATTCTTTTTTCGGAAGTGATCACCGAGCGAAAATTGTCGGAGAAGCAAGTCCTTCGGATGAAACGGTTGTACGCGACGCTGAGCCAGGTGAACCAAACGATCGTGCGAGCCCGAAGCCGACACGAGCTCTTCGATTCTTTTTGCAGGGTCGCAGTGCGCTATGGCGAATTCTCTCTTGCGTGGATCGGCCTGTTGGACGACGCTTCGGGCGAGATCACGCCCGTCGCCGCAAGCGGATTGGACCTGCAGCATTGGCCGTTCGATGACATCAACATCAACAGCGGCGATCTAAAGAACACGCTGATAGCATCGGCCGTTCGTACCTCCAAGGTCTTCACGAGCGAGGATGTCCAAACGGACAAGAAATTGTTCAACATGTATGAACGCTTTCAAAACTATTCTTACCATTCTTCGGCAGCAATTCCATTCCACCTGAGGGGAAAAATAATCGGCGCCTTGAGTTTAGATTCCGGCGAGGCGGGATTGTTCAAGGCCGATGAAGAGATCCGGCTCCTCGAAGAAATGGGGTTGGATATTTCCTTTGCGCTGGAGACGATAGAAATCGACAAGGAGCGCCGGCTCGCGGAACAAGAGATCCACACGCTCAATGCAGAGCTCGAACAGCGAGTCGCGCAACGGACGATTCAGTTGGAGTCTGCCGTGAAGGAATTGGAAACGTTCTCGTATTCCGTTTCGCATGACCTGCGCGCTCCCCTCCGCGCAATCACCGGCTTTAGTCAGATCTTGAGGAAGGAACCGGGAGCGATCCTCTCCGAAAGGGGCCAGGACTATCTCGAAAGAATTTGTACCGCTTCGGGCCGGATGGCGGAGTTGATCGACGACCTCCTCACTCTCTCGCGGATCAACCGCGCAGAGATCCAATCCAGCAGCGTCGACCTTAGCGCTCTCTGGAAAAAAGTTGCCGAACAACTGAGATCTGTGGAACCGGACCGCCGCATAGAATTGAATTGTCAGGAAGGATTGACTGCAACCGGCGATGCAAATCTCCTGCACGTTGTGCTGGAAAACCTGCTCGGCAACGCATGGAAGTTTACGCGGAAAAAAGAGTCGCCAGTGATCGAATGCGGTCAAACCGAGAAAGACGGCCGTAAGGTATTTTACATACGCGACAACGGGGCAGGTTTCGACATGAAATATGTCGGAAAACTCTTCGGCGCCTTCCAACGGCTCCATCGGTTGGACGAATTCGAAGGAACAGGTATCGGATTGGCGACCGTTGCGCGTGTCATTCATCGCCACGGCGGAGAGATATGGGCTGAAGGAGCCGTCGATCAAGGCGCGACATTTTATTTTTCTCTTCCATAGACCAAGAGGTGCACCATGCCACAAAAGAAAGTTATTCTCCTCGTAGAGGATAATTCGGACGACCAGATCCTCACAACGACCGCCCTCAAAGAGGCAAAAATTCTTAACGAAGTTGTCATCGCACAGGATGGAGAAGAAGCGCTGGATTTTCTTTTTGGGACCGGTGCGTATAAGAACCGGGACACCGCCATCACGCCTCAGGTCGTCCTTCTGGATCTGAAACTTCCAAAATTGAACGGCATGGAAGTTCTCGAGCGGATCCGGAGCGACAGCCGGACAAAACTCCTTCCCGTCGTGATCCTTACTTCCTCCAAAGAAGAAAAGGACGTCGTGAACGGATATAAGCTCGGTGCAAACAGCTTTATTCAAAAGCCGGTCGATTTCCATCAGTTCACGGAGGCTGTCCGCCAGTTAGGTTTGTATTGGATGCTGCTGAACGAAGCGCCATAACTTCTCTTAAGAAAGGAACGGTATGAAGCTTATTCGAGTCCTTTTCGTCGAGGACAACGAAGACGATATGGTGATCGCCATCGAAAGATTGCGCAGCGACGGCTATGAGGTAACCTCTCAACGGGTGGAAACGGCGAGAGATCTCACCGCCGCGTTGAAAAAGCAATGGGACTGCGTTATCTCGGACTACAAAATGCCTGAATTGACCGGCGAGGAGGCGCTCGAGATCACAAAGGCTTCTGGAAATATCGTTCCGTTCGTACTCCTATCTGGTACGATCGGCGAAGAAATTGCCGTCGAGATCATGAAAAAAGGAGCGGCCGATTATCTTCTGAAGGATAAGCTCGGCCGGCTCGGCGCAGCCATCGCTCGCGCTATGGATGAGAAACGGTTGCAGACCGAACGAAAGCTTATTGAAGAAGCATTGATTGAGAGCGAGGAACGATACCGAACGTTGTTTGTGAATATGCTCGAAGGGTATTCGTACTGCAGGATGTTTTACGATCGGGGCAAACCCCAGGATTTTGTGTACATCGAAGTCAACGATGCGTTCGAAAAATTGACAGGGTTAAAAGATGTGGGCGGAAAAAAGGTAAGCGAGGTGATCCCGGGCATTAAAGAATCAAACCCCGAGGTGTTTGAGGTGTATGGAAGGGTTGCGCTTACCGGCAAGCCGGAAAAGCTTGAAACATATGTAGAACCCCTCGGGATATGGTTTTCCATTGCAGTCTATAGTCCGGCGAAAGAATTTTTTGTCGCGGTCTTTGATAATATTACGGAGCGCAAGCGGGCGGAAGAGTCGTTGACATACGAGCGCAACTTGCTCAAAGCTGTTATGGATAATATGCCCGACCATATTTACTTTAAGGACAAAGAGAGCCGCTTCCTGAAAATCAGCAGATCCCAAGCCGAATATTTCGGACTAAAGAATCCGGACGAGGCGGTCGGAAAATCAGACTTTGATTTCTTCGGAAGGAGCCATGCACAAGCAGCCTTCCAAGACGAACAGAAGATCATCAAATCCGGAATTATTATCGATGGGTTAGAGGAGAATGAATTGCGGCGTGATGGTCTGGAAACGTGGGTATCGACGACTAAACTCCCTCTCAGGGATACGCGTGGCGAGATTATCGGAACGTTCGGCATTTCCAGAGACATCACCAAGCAAAAACAGGCGGATCTGGCGCTGAAGCAATCGGAAGAAAAATACCGCCGACTGTTCGAGGAGTCGAAAGATGCGATCTATATCAGCTCCGCTGACTCGAAGATCTTGGATATCAATACTGCCGGACTCGAATTGCTGGGGTACGGGTCAAAAGAGGAACTCGAAGAGATGCACGTCGGTGAAAATATTTTCATCAACCCGGAACGCAACTCTGAATTCAAACGTCAGATGAACGTGAAAGGGTTTGTGAAGGATTTCGAAACAGAGTTACGAAGAAACAATGGTCACATTATTCATGTTATCGAGACAGCGACTCCCGTTCGCGATAATTCGGGGACGATCATCGGCAGTAGGAGCATCATTCGCGATGTGACGAACCAGCGGCAGCTTGAACAGGAACTCATTCAAGCCCAGAAGATGGAAAGTGTGGGCACCCTTGCTTCGGGTATTGCTCATGACTTTAATAATATCCTTGGGATCATTCTCGGCTATGCATCTATCATCGAGAGATCGTCCGACAAGTCGGACTCGCTCTCACAAAGTCTTGACGCGATCAAGAATGCCGTAGACCGGGGGGCCGGACTTGTCAAGCAGATCCTGACGTTTGCGCGGAAAACGGAGGTCACCTTCGGTCCCCTCGATCCGCATATCATGATCAAAGAGATGGTGAAATTGCTGCATGAAACGTTCCCGAAGTCGATCATCTTTTCCACCAAGCTATCCGCGAAAAATGCCCTCATCTACGCAGATGCCACGCAGGTCCATCAGGTCGTCCTCAACCTGTGCGTCAATGCGCGCGATGCGATGGCAGACCACGGAACGTTGACTCTTTCGACCGTCATTGTCGACGGTTCAACGCTTCGGGCGATCTTCCCGAACGTCGTCAACAAGAATTACCTTTGCCTGCAAGTAACGGACACGGGCAGCGGGATGGACGAAGCGACGAAAGCGAAGATCTTCGACCCGTTCTTCACGACAAAAGAAAAGGGGAAAGGGACCGGGCTCGGCCTTTCCGTCGTCTATGGCGTGATGAAAAATCATAACGGCTTCGTCAACGTCCAGAGCGAGCTTGGAAAGGGTTCGACGTTCAATCTCTATTTTCCTTTGACCGAACAACTCACGCCTGCCGTTCCCAAATCAAAGGCGCAATGGGAAAATGTAGAAGGCGGCACCGAGACGATCTTATTTGTGGAAGATGAGGTGTCGATCGTTGACATTGTCAAAACGATGTTGGAGATGAAGGGATACCATCTCATCGTTGCTCGCGACGGAAAACAAGGCATCGATCTTTTCTTGAAGCACAAAGAGCAGATCGCATTGGTCCTTACGGACATCGGCCTCCCCAAGTTGAACGGGATCGAAATGTTTCGCGAACTGAAAACGATCGATCCACACGTCCGGGCGATCCTCGCAAGCGGATACATCGATCCGGAAATGAAGTCGGAGGCCTTAAAGTCCGGAGTCCGGGAATTCATCCAAAAGCCGTACGACCTCGTCGACGTCCTGCAAAAATTGCGGTCGGCTCTTGACGATTATCGCGGCTCGTAATAAAATAGATCGAACCGGACTCCCGGTCCCTCCCTCCGGAAAAGCTGTGCGTCGGCGCTTTTATTTTGCCGGGAAGTAATGCCATGCAAATACTTGCTCTCACGGACATTCATGGCTCTTACGAGACGATGGAATCCATCATCAAGGCCGAGCCGGCCGCCGATGTCATCGTTCTCGGCGGCGATATCACGACCAACGGAAATAGTTCGGAAATGAACGAAGCTCTTCGACGCGCTCGATATTTCGGGAAGAGAGTTCTCGCGGTATGCGGCAACATGGACCCCTTCCCGCTCGATGACGTGATCAAAAAAGCGGGTGTGTCGATTAACGCGAAGGGCGTTGTGATCGGAGATGTCGGTTTTTTTGGAGTCTCGGCGGCCCCTTCGTCATTTCTTCGCACTCCCAACGAAATATCTGAAGCAGAGATCGAGGGGCGGGCAAAAAATGGCTGGGTCGACGTTGCTTCTGCACGATGGAAGATTTTCGTCCCGCATGCGCCGCCGTCGAACACGTCTCTGGATAAAACATTTTTCGGGAAACACGTGGGCAGCACATCGGTGAGAACATTCATCGAAACGCGCCAGCCGGACGTCGTCATCTGCGGACATATTCACGAGGCACGGGGAGAGGATGCGATCGACAAATCGAAGATCGTCAACTGC
>DATJXA010000066.1:0-70342 GCA_035500675.1 Bacteroidota bacterium
GTTGTCTTTGCGATGACACTTGCTGAGACACAACATTCTTCTCTAGTTTCTGTTGTAATGCCTCTCTATAATAACGCGGGAGAGATACGGCGAGGGATCACTTCCGTTTTTTCACAATCGATCATCCCTCTCGAACTCATCGTCGTCAACGATGGCTCTACCGATGGCGGGGAGAAGATCGTTCGAGAAATGAAGGATGAAAGGATTAAAGTCCTCGACCAAAAGAACCAAGGCGTATCCGCAGCCCGCAATCGCGGTATCGCGGAAGCAAAGGGCGAACTGGTTGCGTTCCTCGATGCGGATGATGAATGGAGGCCCGATTTTCTCGAAACAATTTTACGTCTCCGCAATACGTTTCCTCAGTGCGGGTTTTTCGCGACGCATTATACGTATAGAGAACTGAACGGACATTATCGCTCTCCCATTCTTCACAAGATTCCCGGCGGCCAATGGGAAGGCGTCCTCCAGAATTATTTTGAAGTCGCTGCATCGTCCGATCCGCCAATATGGTCGTCGGCGGTTGCCGTGAAAAAAGAAGCGCTTCTTTCCATCGGCGGATTTCCCGAGGGGATCGCGATCGGCGAGGACCTTTTGACGTGGGCAAGACTCGCGGTAGCACAAAAGATCGCATACTCGAGAAAGCAGTGTTCTGTCTTTTGGTTGCGGGGACCTTTAACCGGCTTTCCGACCCGGACTCCGGAAATCCCCGACAGGGTTGGTCAACAATTGGCGGCACTAATGACCGATGTTCCGCGGGAGAGCATGAAGAGTTTTCATCAATACCTTGCGATGTGGCATAGAATGCGGGTCTCGATGTTTCTCCACCATCAGGACCGTTCCAATGCAATCGTGGAATTGAAAAAAATGGCCCGATACGCCCCCGCAGACCCGCAAGTCTATATCTACGGGACTCTTGCGCTGATGCCGAAAACGGTAAGGAAATTTGTTGTTCAAATCTTTACATTATTAAAATCCGTTCGTCGAAGTATTCGGAGAGACTGAGGTCATGGAAGAAGTATTCGAAGAAGCCGTTGAAGAGGAAGAAGAGGATAACCGGGAGCTTTCGTGGACTGAGTCCCTCCGGCGGTCGAAACTTCCAGTTCTTGTATGGGTCGTTTTTATCACGACCTTTGCCGCTTGCGCTTTTGGCGGCACCGGCTTCCTGGCATTCTCCGTCGCTGGGTATGCGTGGATCCTTTGTCTTGCGCTCTCAGTCATGGTCATTCCGGCGAACCTCGACCGCATTGCCTTCCCCGTCTCGATATGGCTCCCATGGATACTGTTTGTCGTCATCGAAGGATACATGTCCGACTATGTGAACTTGCAGCGGTCAACGATGCTTCTGTGCCCTATCATCGTCGGCATGGCTGCCTCTACGGGCAGGATTGACGAGACACAATTGTTCAACTTTTCGCTTTTGATGAAGGTCTTTGCGCTGGCCCTCCTCATCCTCACCTCGCTGCTTACCGGCCTTCTTGTGACGGGAAAATTACCGGGTGCAACCGGATTAGCGCCTCAGGCGATCACGGCGACCATTCTTGCATCGTTTTTCGCATCTGGGTATTCCTTCGGCCGGGTGAACGACCTGTTCTGGTGGAGCGCCATCGTGTTGTTGCCCGTCGTCGCACTCACGAGGATGGCTATTTTCGTTTCGGGGCTCTCACTGCCGGCAACTTTTGCGCCCATGAAGTTTCCGACACGAGCTACCTTATTGGTCGTGGTGATGTTGTTAGGCGTGGGCCTTTTCTATACATCGCGCGTCCAGGGAAAAATGTTTATGTCGGGGCAAGGGACAATCGAAGATATCGGCAACGAAGAGGATCTCGCCACGAGCGGCCGCCGTCATATGGCAGAGGTTCTTGTGGAACAAATATCTGAAAAACCTATCTGGGGGTATGGGGCAAATGCATCCGAAGATTTGATTTTAAAATTGACTGAAGGGACTTTGACCCATCCTCATGACGATTGGTTGAGGTTTATGTACGATTACGGGGCGGTCGGAACGGTATTGTTTTTTTTCACTCTCGTTATTCAGGTCCGTCATTTGTTAAAAAAGGCGCACCGGACCGAGGGGGAGATACGCACCTTCTTTTTTGCAGCGGCATCGACATTTCTGCCGTTTGCTCTCATTATGTTTACGGACAACATCGTTCTTTACGCGGCGTTCTTTGGAAATTTGCAGTTTACGATCATCGGACTTGCGTACGCTGCGGAAAAGCGTTCCCGCCTCGAGAAAGTGTATTACGAAGACGACGAATTTTACGAGAACCAGTATAGAAGAACGTCCCGCTCGCTGGTTTATCGGGAAGACGAAGGGAGTGGAAACGACGACACCGATCCGACAAGCAAGAGCCCTGAACCACCCGAGGATCAAAGCCGTTAGACGGTGGCACGAAATGACAACGCCATGAAAAAAGTAATCTACTTTACTTCGTCTTATCGAATCGGATTGACCGCGTTGCTCACGGAACAAGCGTGCGCCCTCGTCAAACAAGCACCGGGCCGGTTCTTGTTTGTCTCTGGGGAGAATGAACAACTCCCGGGACTTCACGACAGGCTCTTTAACGTCGGAGCCCGTGCCGCAATTTTGCATGGTCTCGACGACCATCTCCATTTTTTCGAGCTCGTGCGGAGCTTCTATATGCTCTCGAAAGAGTTCCAGCCCGGTCTTGTCCACGTGCAAACAAACTGGCAGCTTGCGATCGCAGTCTGCGTAAAATATTGGTACCGCCAGCCCTATTCGCTGGCGTATACTCTTCACGGATACCGGCATAACTTTGCGTTCCGGTCTGTGTTTGCACGATACCTCATAGGCCTCAGTCTGTCGCTTTTCGTCGATAAAGTGTACATGAGCTCGACTTTTTTGAAAGACAGGTTCAAAATTTTGCGAAAGAAAACGGAGATCCTTTTCCTCGGCGTCGACGAAGCATATTTCAACTGTATGACGCCCCTCCCTCCGCTGGATGAAAAGGGGGTTATTTTTCCCGGCGAATTCCGAGCGGGAAAAAACCAGGAGATGCTGATTCATGCAGTTTCAAAATATATTGAACAGACACATGATACTTCGCTCAAACTCTATCTTCCGGGTGCCGGGAAAAAGCTAGAATCGTGTAAAGTGCTTGCACGAAAGCTGGGAATCGAAGGAAACGTCGTTTTTCCAGGCTTTGTCGACAGGGACCAGATCCTTGCGTTGTACCAGCGATGTCATTGTGCCGTTGTGCCGACCAACATTGAAACGTTCGGCCTTTCGATCGTCGAACCCTTCGTCCTCGGGAGAGTAGTGATCTCCAGACGGGTGGGAATCGCCGGTGATTTGCTTATTGATGGCTACAACGGTTTTCTGTTCGACACGGAAACCCAGCTCATCGAAGCGTTGCGTACTGCGTTCACCAATGAACACTTGCTGCGTCAAGTAACGGACAGAACGCGCGAAGAAAGAAATCTCTTCCGGTGGCAGAATATTACGCAGCAATATTTACGGAGCGTCGATGAAACTCTCGAAGGCGGGGCGCACCAGACATCGTCCATAGCAACCCGTTCGCAGCGCGTGATGATCATGTGGACAAACTTTTTGCCGTATCACATCGCCCGAATTGAACATCTCAAGAAACGGTTGGATCAAATTGGGTGTACATTATCGGCGGTGGAAGTCGCTTCGAGCGACGGGTTGTATCCTTTTTCTGAAGCCTCGACAGGAAACACCATCGATTACATATCTTGCTTTACGCATACGTCATATCGGAAATTGCAGGCCCGCCAAATATATGATAGAGTGTACAGCTTGCTTAATCATATTAAACCAGACGTCATTTTTGCTCCGGCAACGCCCTTCCCGTCCGGAATGGCCGCGGCGAAGTACAGAGTTGAAAGCCGAACGCGGTCTATTTTAATGGATGATGCATGGGATCGATCCGATCGCCGAGGCGGATTTGTCAAATGGGTGAAGAAGAACATCCACCAGAATATCGACGGCGCGTTCATCCCGGCCCCATCACACGAATTGTATTTCAATCGACTCGGATTTCAACAGGACAGACTTGTCTTCGGCGTCGACGTCGTCGATAACTCATTCTTCTCATCGCACGCAGCTTCGGCACGAGCTAAGGGCAACGCTCTCCGAAAACGCCTCGACCTTCCCGCTAACTATTTCCTTTTTGTGGGCCGCCTTCTTCCAATCAAGGGTATCGCAACCCTGTTGCAGGGCTACAGACGGTATCGAAAAAATACTCAATCGAAACCGTGGTCACTAGTGATTGTCGGCGACGGCGAGGAGATGCGGAAGATAGAACAGGAGGCGAAGAGCACGCCGGGAATTATAGCCGCAGGAACAAAAACGGGGGAAGAGTTGTGTCAATACTATGGGCTCGCGTCGGCGCTTGTCATGCCGAGCGAAACGGAAACATGGGGATTGGTTGTCAACGAGGCGATGGCTTCAGGATTACCGGTTCTTGTCAGCACGGGATGCGGATGCGCATCGACGTTGGTTGAAGAAGGAAAGAACGGATGGACCTTCGAAGCCGGCGATGCAGATATGCTTGCCGAAGTAATGAAACGTTGCGCGGCTTTACGCCCATCTGCGCTCGAAGCGATGGGAGAGCAATCGTCCCAGCGCATTGGCGCATGGTCGCTGGATACTTTTGCCGACGGCGTTATTGCCGCCCTGCGAATTCCGCGCCGGCAGGAGGCAAGCATTGTCGCGAACATCTTAACAAATTTTTGGACGGGGCGCATCAGTCTCTATCCGTAATGCGCGTTGGGGTCAGCTGACTGATTGCGATGGTCTGTTCATGGCGGCATTTTGCTGTGAATGCCTCACATTTTCAAAAAATACGTGCGTTTTTGTATCAGTCCGATCGGCCTGTATTCCTAAAATCATGATTCTTTCAACGATCAAACATGAGTTGAAACGATGAAACGACGACGATCATCTTCGCGACAAAGCGCAGCAAATTTTTCTCTCTTCACGGTCTCGCTCCTTTTTACCGCGGTGGTCGGAGTGTTGTTCTATTTCTTTTACGAAGAGAGCATCTCATTAGAACTCGAGAAAAATAGTCACGACGTCGACGTTCTCAGATCGTCGTTACAAGCAACTCTCAACGCAAACGAGAGATTTTTTCTCGCGGCATCGCATGAAGACATCGCTGCTGCTGCCGTCAAACAGGAATGTCAGGAGTACCTTCGCCTCCATCGTGAAATTGCGAGGGCTTCGGTGAAGGAGAACGGGGTTGTCGAATGGGCCCTCAGCAGAGATTCGTCCCTCGACATATATCTTCAACTGCATTCTCGATCCGGTGCCTTCCTTTCGTTTCCCGAGACATGGAGAAGCGTTTCTTATTCGAAGCCATTTCCCGTCGGCACATCATATTATTTTTCGGCTAGCTTTCCGGGCAGCGCGAACTCTCGCGATACCCTGACCATCGTCTATTCCGCGGAAGAATTCCTGAAGGGGATTCTATTGTCTCATCCCATGGAAAATGGAGAGGTCTCCTTGTTCTCCGGCATCGGAGAAAGCATTGCGTCAACTGGATTTTCCAATGCTCCTTCGTATTTCCGCATACAGCGCGCGGTGCAAGGGTACGAACAACTGCTGAGCGTGGATATTGCCGACACACGGTTCTCATTCTGGACGCCGAGTATGATCGTCGGCGCCTCGATCTGCGCCCTCCTCATCGTTGCTCTTTTTGCTCTTCTCTTTGCCCTTCAGAGGGATGTCAAAAAGCTTCGGTCGGCTCAATCGTCGTTGCGAAGCAGCGAAGAACGTTTTCGCACGATCTTCGAGGGTTCTGCAGACGGCATACGGTTGATGGATCGTTACGGACGAACGGTCATGGTCAATTCGGCATACTGCGACCTCGTGAAAACATCGAGCGAGGAATTGCTCCGCGAATATAACGACGGCAATGAAAACCTCGAGGCGCGGTATGCGTCGAACTCGGCGTTTCGCTCCCAGTTCGATGCGGGCACGTTGAAGATGCCGGCAACGCAGACCATGAAACGGCGCGGCGGTGAAGAGATCCCCGTAGAGGTAAGCCATTCATTCATCGATGTCGGCGGCGGGGAGAAACTTCTCCTCAGTATCTTCCGCGACGTCAGCGAAAAGAGAAAGCTTGAGATGGATGCCTTGCAGGTGCAAAAAATGGACGCCCTCGGCGAGTTCGCCGTCGGCATCGGCAACAGCCTTAAGAACGTCTCCGGCATCATCTTAAACTCCGCCGAGATGATCGGGAAGGAAAGTTCGTACGATGCGCGTCTTTCGCATTACGTCGCGATGGTCGTGGCCGAATCTAAACGCACATCCGAGCTGGCCGACGATCTCCTGATCTTTGCGAGGTCGAAGGTGACGGAACACAAACCGATCGTCGCCGAAAGGATGATCTCGCAGGCGCAAAAGATCCTCGAACATTCTCTCCCGCCGTCGTGCCGCCTTTCGGTAGTGTCCGGAGATAATTTCGCGACGGTGAACGGCGACGTGCATCAGCTCCATCAAGCCATCGTCAACATCGCTCTTACGGCTCAGCAGCGTATGCCGGACGGCGGCGAGATCAAGATCGAAAGCTCCATCGCCGACCCGGAAACCGTGAAGCGCCGGTCCCCCCTCCTCGAGGGAAAGGAATTGCTTGCGATCACCATTTCCGATAACGGAAAAGAATTGGACGAGTACAGCCAGCGCCGCATCTTTGAGCCGTACTTCAACGCACGCTCGACGGACCAAAGCTCAGGGCTTCGACTATCCGTAGCCTACGGGATCGTCCAGCGTCATTCAGGGTTTGTCGACGTCAAAAGCAAAAAAGGAACCGGCACGTCGATAACGATCTTTCTTCCTGTGATAGGACACGAGAAACCGGAAGCCGTAAAGGGAGAGACACAAGCGGCCGAAGGAGGGAACGAATGTCTTCTCATCGTCGACGACGAAGAATCGTTCCGCGAGTTGTATGAACAAGGCCTTGTTTCTGTCGGCTATAAAGTCTATACTGCTCAGGACGGGGAGCGGGCGTTTACGGTGTATCAGGAACATCGCGCCGAGATCGATCTGGTCGTCACCGACCTCATGATGCCAAAAGTGAACGGCGAGGAATTGATCACCAAAATTTTGTCCCTCAATCCAGCTGCGAAAACAATTCTTGTGACCGGTGCAATCGACCTTAAAGCGAAAGCAGAATTCCTTAAACTGGGAATCCGTGACATTATCATGAAACCGTTTCTTTTCGACGAACTTATGGCCTCCGTAAGAAAAGTCCTTGACACCCAATAAATGAATATCCTTTTCGTTTGTACTGCGAATATTACGCGTAGCGCAATGAGCGCGGCAATTCTGAAGAATATGGTCGCCGCGAACGGGGTGCAGGATCTTTTTGTCGTCGATTCTGCGGGAACGGAGGCGCTGTGGGAAATGCCGCCGGACGAGACGACCATTGCTGTGTGCAAAAACCATGGCATCGATATTTCCATGCACCGGGGCCAGCAGGTGACGCATTCGATGGTCAACGATGCGTCGCTGATTCTTTGCATGGCCGAACCGCATATGAGAATTATCAGAGGAATTTTTCCCCAATGGGAAAGGAAAATTCTGCTGTTAAAAGAATTTGGCCTCGAGGAGCCCGTCAGCAACCCGTCGGTCAGCGACCCGACCGGAAGCTCAAAAAGAAAATACGAGAAGTGCTTTCTAGAAATCGAAACGGAAATTAAAAGAATTTATCCTCTTCTTGTGGAGTTGGGACAGTGGGAGAAGGAAAAACAAGAGATAGGAGAGAAGAGCTAAGAGAAAATGAGAAAGACTTGTTTTTAATCAACGATGCCTTCCGCTCGTCTCTCTTTTTTCTTGATCTCTTGATTTTTTCCCGCAACTCATCATCCAAATATGTATATTCGGTGTACAATACCTGAGGGCGGTATGGCGCACCAGAATGACCATGTGTGGGGAATTATCCTAGCTGCAGGCGACGGCGTAAGACTCAAACCGTATATCCAATCCCGTTTCAATTCCGATTGTCCAAAACAATTTTGTGTGTTCACCGGAACACGATCGATGCTTGCGCATACGATCGCTCGCGTTACCCGGTATATTCCGATCGAACGAACGGTCGTCACCATCACCGAAGCCCATGGCGTCTACGCTCGCAAGGATCTTGAGCACGTAGACAACCGGAATATTATCACACAGCCAAGCAATAAAGAGACGAGCGCAAGCATCCTTCTCCCCCTCCTCCACATCATGCGGCGCGACCCGGACGCCATCGTCGTTATTTTTCCGTCGGATCATTATATCCGGGAAGAGGAACGATTCATGGAGTATGTCCGCGCAGGGACAGAATTTGTCGAGCACCATTCCAAGTATTTGCTCCTCCTGGGTATAGAATCCGAATCCTTGCTCCAGGACTATGGCTGGATTGAGACAAGCATGAAGATCGCAGATATCAGAGGAAGCGAAATTCTCCGCGTCAAGCGCTTCATGGAAAAGCCCGATGCAAAGAAGGCGTTCACCGTGCAACGGAACCGGACGCTCTGCAACACGATGGTCTTCATCAGTCTCGCCTCCTCCATGTTGAGAAAATTTCGTCTTATGACCCCGGCGGTCTTTCATGCGTTCAAAAAAATAGACGAAGCGATTTCTTCTCCCCATGAAGAAGAAATTGTCCATGAGGTCTATTCTGTCCTGACGCCGGTCGATTTTTCCAAAGCGATATTGGGTCATGACCCTCGCGGCCTCGCAGTGATTCGGATACAAGACGTGTACTGGAACGATTGGGGAGATGAAACACGCATCCGAACAGATCTCGAGCGTATGAAGAAATGAATTCAAAACGATCAGAAATCCTCCGAAAAGCGTTACCCCCATTTTCTGTCTTACAGTTCGCCCTCGATCAGCCTCTCCAGTGAACACGGTAGGGTGTTCACCTCAGCTAGGATAAGGTTCCCACTCTATTTACACACACCGTAGAATTTCTTACATAAATGTACGGTCAAAAACAATCGGGCCTTTGCCGAGCACCCGAAGAGTGTCGCAAAATTCCTTTAATTTCCTCGATCACGATGCGCGATTCACTCTGCAAAGAGCATATTCTAAATTGCAGACGATTTTAGAATTATTCCCGACCCCTATAAGCTGCTCTTTTAGGTTGGTCGGTTTGGTTTATTGTTCATCGAAGATGACTGTAGGAATAGCATAATGGGCTGGAAACAGGAGCAACGAGAGAGGATTCTTGACAAAGCGGCGACCGTAACTGAAGCCCGTATCCGGAAGCGGAACAAAAGCCTTGTAAAGATGATCATTGCAACGGCCATTCTCGGGACGGCAGTGATCCTTATCGATAACGCGACCCGAAGTAAGGGGGCTCTTTTGCCGATCGATTTCACAAATCAACCGTCCACGGTTTCCACATGGAAACGCATGGGGTTTATAAAGTCGATCGTCGATACAAGCTCTTCGGTGGTCGTCGATGAAACATTGTGGGAAAACATGTCCCATGGAGAACGGCAAGCCGTCGTCATGCTGCTGGCGTCATACTGCGCAACAGAAAATCACAGGAGCGATTACCGCCTGACCATTAACGGCCATTTGTCGCACACAGTGCTTGCCAGTGTTGACGATAAAAGAGTGGTAGTGAAATAGCGGACCGATGTAGAACATACGCAGAAAGGAAAATGAGGCATGGGTCAACAGCAAATGCTTTTGATGATCCTCGGTTCTATCGTTGTGAGCATGGCTGTGTACACGGGAGTGCGCCTTTTCGAGGTCCACAATCAAGAGCAGAATAGAGATCGCATTCAAACCGAATTGATGCATATCTATGTCATCGCATCGGAATATAAAATGAAACCGAAAAGCCTTGGGGGTGGAGGCGGTTCCTATAACGGATTTGAACTCCCCAACGCCTTCGTCATAGAACCCGATGTGTGGTATTGGATCGGCCCCTCGGATCAAACGCTGTCGATGTTCGCGTACGGGACGGTGATAGGAAATGATGGTGCAAATCCTGTCAGGGTCACGTTCGTTGCTCCGTACGGGAGTCAGAAGTATCAATTTGCCGTTGCAAACTGAACGGCGATTTAAGCACCCACCATCAAGCCTGTCTCAAAAAGGACTGCTTACTTCACAAGAGTCATCATTTTAACTAGTGAACCAGCCGCGGACGATAGCCTATAGATGAACACGCCGCTAGAATACCTCGATCCATCGAACCGAACCGAATAAACTCCCGCCGGCTTTGTTGCATCGACGATCGAACCCAGCCTTCCGAGGGACTTCTGCTCACCATCGGTGAAGAAGCTAATATCGACCTCATGGTATAAAAAATGCCTCCCGCCGATATGGCACGGGAGGCATTCCTTAATCTTGAAGGATAATACGGTGGAATTGTACTACGCGTGTTTTTTACTCCAATATACCCGCTCCGCACTTTTTTCTGCCGTCGTTAAACTGCCAGGCGGCGGGATCATAAGGCGTTGACCGACATGGATAATATCAGGGTCTTTGATGCGATCCCTGTTGGCTTGCCAGATCTTCGGCCAGAGGAACGGGCTGTCATAGATTTTTTTCTTTTTTGAAATGTTCCAGAGACAATCACGGTATTTCGACCAGGAACGCACGACGTAGTGCTCTTCCGATTCTGCTGCTGACGCCACCTTGGCGAGAGTAGACCGCAGATTGTCGATCTTGCTTTGAACTTTCTGCAAACGTTCATAGTAGCGCTCTACATCCGCAAGACGTTCTTTCATCAGATTGTCTTTTATTGCCTGTGCCGAATCGACGTCCGACCTGTGAGCATAAAGATCTTGGTCGGAAAGAGTGAGCAGCTCTGCGACGCGGCGTTCAAGATCCTGCAGACGCCGTTCAAAATCTGTCCGAACGGCATCGCTTGCGCCGGATAAAGCAAGGGTCTCATCTTTGACCGTCTGAATTTGCTTGTCCAGGCTGGCAAGAGCCGAACGCAGGGCGTCAATTTGTTTTGTGAGAGTCCCGAGTTCATTCTTGAGGCTGTCGCGTTGAGATGTGTATTCTGTGATTTGCTTCTGCCATTCCTCTTTCGAAAGTTTTTCCTGTGAACTGGCCGAGGTCGCGGCAATCAGAAGGAAAGCACAGAGTGAAAGTATTTTGAGTTTCATGATGTTCTCCTGAATAAGTTCTTGTGCCGTCACTGCTGGCTTTGAAGCCGCTGCCGCGTTAATTTCTGATTGTTTTCTGCGGTTGCGAGCTCTTCTTTCTTTTGATTGACCTGCGCTTCGAGCGCTGTCTTTTCAACCTCTTTTGCCGCCACTTCTTTTTTCAGCGATTCCGTTTCGGATTTAAGCTGGTCGAGCTGAGCCAATTCATCGGCCGTGGGACCGCTGCTGCATCCGGCAAACATCGCTGCGACGAAAACAAAGAGGAGCGCAAGTGAAACACTCCGTAGTTTTTTCATACCTGCTCCTTTGACTAGATGATCAATAGATGACACGGCAGACTTTTCCCCGTGCCCAGGACTGAGTTTCTTTAGAAAAGCGAATTGCGGAGTTAAGAACGCGGCGGGGCGCGAAGCGCTGTTGGCGAAAAAGATCGTGCGGGAGTCGGAAAAAATACTGCGGCTATTTCGCCGAACCGTTCCGAAGAGAGAACCGAGATCCATGGCTCAGCGGCATCTAGAATACAATGCTTGGAGAATTGTTCGGATGAAGTGAGATGTTTGTGGGATGTCCAGAATGGAAGTTCGTCAAAAATAATGCTCCGGTCGGCCTGACCCGAGAGGGCTTTATCCGTCTTAAAGAAGAGCGCTTCATCCAGAAGATTCTTCGGACTAAGGGCTCCCGCGACGAGATACGCAGAGAGGATTATTCCGACCGCTAAACGATCGAACTTTGAAACTCTCATATCATAGAACGGAAGATGTCATAAACCTACATGTCTATATAATTAGACATTATTTTCGCTCTAATTGTTCCATTTCCAAAGAATCGGCCTGTAGGCCGTTGTACATTGATGAAATTGATGCAGGCTGAAAGCTTGTCCCGGAATATTTGGGGGGATAAGAGGCGATCAGTAAGGGGGTTTCATGCGTAGGCAGTCAACCAGATTTTTTTAAACCCCCGGCTTGAGTATAACTCCCATATTTTTATGCCCGTTCATTTTGACGGTCACCGGCTTGTCGAAACGGAGGTGCCGTGCATACGTCGCTTCCTCGACAGATTCCCGGGCGTTGAGCCATTCCCAATCCATGAACCCTTGGTTCGCGTGCGCATTCACGGTAAAATATCCCACCATGAATGACGTGAGATTCTGGAAAAAATGCGAACCCTGGGATGGAGTGACGTTGAAATCTTTCATGTTCGCTTCTACAATAACCGCGGCTCCCGAGATCTGGTCCCACGTGACGGGGATGCCGAGCCAAGGGTCGAGCGTTCCCCAACGCCCGACGCCGATCAAAAGATAAGGCGTTTGCGCTGCAACAAGTTTTGCGTTCAGGCGGCTTACCTCTCCTGCAACGTCGCGGCTTCTCGAACGGTCGAAGCGGTGAAAATCGACGACTACGACATCGCGAATATCTTTGAGCACTCCGTTCCCCAGAACATTGAAGCTTTGACAAATTAATTTCGAAGGGTCCACATCGCCGATATCTAATTCTTCCGCCTCGCGGTTGATAACAAGCGGACGCATCTGAAGCAGGCCAAACTCCTTCGGTTTCCCCTCTGGCACTGAAAGATTGACCGCAAATTCAATTTCGACCGGAGACCCCATTCCCCAACTTCCCATGTCGAGGATAAGCTCAAGCATTTCCGGGAGCGCGAAGACATGCCCTTTCAGAAGCGGAGCGAATGTCACAAGCCGCACCCCTTTGCGCGAGATGCCTTCCGAGATGACGTTGTTCTCGGGTGAATAGGTAGAGCCGATATAATTCAATGTCCCGTCATTCTCCGCGATCTGAAGGTCGAATTTCTTCACGAGCATATCGTGGTTCACGACGATCGCATCCTCATGCCCGGTCAACACGAGCGCAAAAAACTCATTCTGGTTGTTGTGAAGCGTGTCGTCGATCGACGACAATTGCTGCAGCGGATACTTCGGACAAAACCGCAACGCGTTCCCCCCGTCGACAATAATTTTTCCAAGGCCGAGGGCGAGCGAGACGACGCCATCCTGTGAAGTTTGCGGGGGAATCGGATAGAAATTGTGGGACCTCCCCACTCCTGAAAAATCGGGATAAAATTTATCGTTGTGCGGGGCCCCGACCACCTTCTGGATCATCACCGCCATTTTTTCTTCCTCGAGCCGGTACGACGTCACGCGGATGTAGTCTTTCGCCGTTTGGTAGAAAGTCGAAGCGTAGACGCGCTTGATCGCGTTGACCAATTCTCCAAGCCGAGCGCGTTTATCCGGACTGTTGTTGGGAATCATGTACGTTTCATAGACGCCGGCAAACGGATGATACTGGGAATCCTCCAAAAGGCTCGACGAGCGCACTGCGAGCGGTTGATCGATGAGCTCGAGGAATGCCGCAAGGCCTTCGAGAATTTCCGGAGGGAATTTCTTCGCCTCGAGAAACCGCCGGGTGATCTCGATGTCATCCGAGGCATTCAGCGCGTACTTGCGCAAATGATTGTCGTCGAGGAATTGGTCGAACACGTCCGTTGCAACGACGATCGAAGGGGGCACAAAAATATGCGCTCCGTCGAAACGGCCGCGCACATCATAATTATTGAGAAGGACGTTGACGAACCCCAGGCCGCGCGCTTTTCCTCCGAGCGAGCCGGTTCCGATACGCGCAAAACTGCTTGTCGCATCGAACGTGTCGGGGGCAAAGTCTGAGATCATCCCCCGCTGACGCTCCTTGCGATAGTCATGGAGTGAAGAGATAAGGTCGGCTCGCAGCGCTGCGACCGAAGGATAATCTGAAACCTGGCGTGGCCTCAAGCGGTGAGCGAGCCAAAATTCCGTGCGGGCTTTCAGCCAATTCGAAAAATGATTCCGCTCGCCGTGGTAGAGAATACTCTCTTCAGGAACTATACGGAGTTGTTCTTCGAGCGACCGCAAGTCATGCGCGCGTCCGACCTCTGTCCCATTCGCCGTCCGAAAAATGAAATCGCCGAAGCTAAAATACTGAACCATGAACTGGCGCAGGTCTTCCAGCAGCGTCGGGGATTCCTTGAACAGGAACGACGCCCCGACAAGCCTTGCGCGCTCTTCGTTCTGTTGGACGTTCGACTGAAGAAGGACCGGAATATCGGGATGTTTCGTTTTGACATTTTTCGCAAATTCGATGCCTGCGAGAGCATCCTGTCTCCCACCGCGCGAGAAATCGATGTCCGAGATGATGCCGAGAATGTCGTTTTGGTATTTTTCGTAATACTCCCACGCCTCCTCATACGTCGTGCAAAGAAGGATCTTGGGACGTGCGCGCATCCTCAAAAATTTGTCCGAGAGGTTAATTCCCTCCGAAATAAGGCGCTGCGACTGTTTAAGAATTTCGGTGTAAATAAGCGGTAGGTACGCGGAATAGAAGCGGACATTGTCCTCGATGAGAATAATGGATTGCACGCCTGCTGCCCGTATGTCGTTGTCGACGTTGAGCCGATCCTCCACATACTTAATGATCGCGATCAAAATCCTGAAATCTCCCTGCCAGATAAAGACTCTGTCGAACACCGAGGTGTCGTGGTGAGCGAAAAGCTCCGTCAATTCCCGATTGTCGTAGCCGAGGAGGATCATAGGCATTTTGAGCCCTGCGTCGCGCACCATCTTTGCAAAAGTCACAGCGTGCATGTCTTCGATATGCGGAGTCGTGATGATCATATCGAATCGGTTTTCTTCCCGTGCGAGAGCAATAGCCTCCTTTCCGCTCGAGACGCGCGTCAATTCCGGCGAATGGCTCAGACTCAAGCCTTGATATTCGTTGCGGATCAGCTCGTAGAGCCTGCCGTCTTCTTCAAAAAGGTATGAGTCGTAAAGGCTTGCAACAAGAAGGATGTCGCGCACGCGGAAACGGGTGAGGTTTTGAAACCCCTGGAATTGGGCACCGTGGCCCTGTTCAACCCCGAAAGGCTCGAAGGTGTGCATAGGGGAAGATCAGCAAACAAGAATCAAAAACAAAAGCCTTCCGAAGATGGATTAATTATTCAGAAGGTATAATAGACAATCGAACAGCCACTACTAATATCGCTCGCCACCAAGTCGCAAAGACACTAAGAAGATGACGAAATCGCTTAACCAATAAATAGAAGATTTCTTTGGGCCTTGGAGACTTGGTGGCTTGCCAATATAATTATGTGTGTTACACCAATCCCTGGTCCATCATCGAATCGGCAACCTTGAGAAACCCGCCGATGTTGGCGCCGTTGACATAGTTGCCCGGTGTGCCGAACCGGTTCGCCATTTCCACGCAGGTTTTATGAATGCTCTTCATGATAATGTGAAGACGGTTGTCAACTTCTTCGCGCGTCCAGGGCATCCGCATGCTGTTCTGCGACATCTCAAGGCCGGAGACGGCGACGCCTCCCGCATTGGCAGCCTTTGCCGGACCGTAGAGAATTCCGGCGTCGAGAAATATTTTAACGCCGTCGAGCGTCGTCGGCATGTTCGCTCCTTCGGCGACGACGTACACTTTATTTTTGAGCAGGTTCTGCGCATCCTTTGCATTGACCTCGTTCTGCGTCGCGCTGGGGAAAGCACAATCCGCTTTATGATTCCAGAGCGGGTTGTGATCGAGTTTCGGGTCGGCCGGCGAATAGACAACGCCCTTGAATTTATCGGCGTATTCTTTAATTCTCCCGCGCCTCGTATTTTTCAATTCCATGACAAAGTCGAGCTTCTCTTTCGAAATGCCTTCTTCATCGTAGATGTATCCGTTTGAATCCGACAATGTCAACGCCTTACCCCCGAGTTGATTGATCTTCTCGACAGTGTATTGCGCAACGTTGCCGCTTCCCGAGACGAGGCATTTTTTCCCTTGGAGCGTCTGCCCTTTGGTCGAGAGCATTTCGGACGCAAAATATACCGCGCCGTACCCGGTCGCTTCCGGCCGGATGAGAGATCCGCCCCAATTCAAACCCTTGCCGGTTAACACGCCGGTAAATTCGTTGCATAAACGTTTGTACTGGCCGAAAAGAAAACCGATCTCCCTCCCGCCTACGCCGATGTCACCGGCCGGTACATCCGTGTTGGGGCCGATATGACGGGACAATTCAGTCATAAAACTTTGGCAGAAATGCATCACTTCGTTGTCGCTTTTTCCTTTGGGGTCGAAATCCGATCCCCCTTTTCCTCCGCCCATCGGGAGCGTGGTGAGACTGTTTTTGAAGACCTGTTCGAACGCGAGGAACTTCAGGATCCCAAGCGTCACGGAAGGATGGAATCGAAGGCCTCCCTTATAGGGGCCGATGACGCTGTTCATTTCGATGCGGTAGCCTCGATTGATGCGGATCGTTCCGTGATCGTCCATCCACGGGACGCGAAACATAATGACTCGCTCCGGCTCGATCATCCTCTCCAAAATTTTTGCGTTGCGATATTCAGGATGCCTTTCAAGCACTGTGCTGAGCGATTCAGCGACTTCCTGGACCGCTTGATGAAATTCCGGTTCACTGGGATTTTTTGATTTGACTTCAGCCATTAAGGCCGATACGTACTCTGACATACAAACCTCCGGGTGGGAAAAAATTCTATTCGAAGAAATTTTGGCGACTAGTAATTTCGTCGCGAACTTTTTTGATGTGAGGTGAAGCGGTGAACAACTCGATGTAAATCGATTCTTTGGATTGCTATGGTCGCAAAAACTATGCCGCGGCAAGATGTTGCAGTTCCGGCGTTTAAACCAAGGTTTATTGCGATGAGGATTCCCCTTTTCTTAAAAATGCAACCTTCCATGGAAGAATTGTCATTTTTGGACTGGGGTGATTGTATTCTATCGCAAAGACACAAAGACGTTAAGAATTTTAGTGTTGACGCTGCTGAATCCATCTTTGCATTCATTGCGTCCTTGCGGTTAAAAACTCAAGATCATTTATTGGAAGCGGCACAAACAACTGTCGAGGAATTTCATTCCAAAATTTTCGCCTGTTTTTTTAACTCAAACTTGTTATCTTCTCAAATCGAATTTATGCCGAAAGATAATATTTTATAGAGAGGGTTACGTATGAACGAATCCGTATTAGATAGACTTCTCCGTTATGTGAAAATCGACACCCAGTCAAAAGAGGATGCTGAATCGTATCCCAGCACACCAAAGCAACTGGACCTTCTGAACCTGCTTACAAAAGAATTGCAACAGCTCGGGCTTAAAGACGCAGCAATGGATAAGTATGGATACGTCATGGCGACGATTCCGTCGAATCTTCCATCTAATCATAAAGCTGCGGGAAAAGTCCCCGTTATCGGATTGATCTCTCATGTTGATACGTCCCCCTCGGAAAGCGGCGCTAACGTAAAGCCGCAGGTCGTCGACTACAAAGGCGGAGACATTGTTCTTCCCGGAGATACATCGGTCGTTATTAAAGATTCTGAGAACCCGGAGTTAAAACACAATATCGGAAAGAAGGTCGTCACGAGCGACGGCACGACGCTTCTGGGCGCAGACGACAAAGCCGGCCTTGCGATCATCATGACGACGGCGCAAACACTCCTCAATAACCCAAAGATATTACACGGAGATATCCGGATCGGCTTCACTCCTGATGAAGAGATCGGCGCCGGGACAAAATTTTTCGACATCAAAAAGTTCGGCGCTCAGTTTGCGTACACAGTCGACGGCGACACACCGGGCGAGCTCAACAAGGAGACGTTCAGCGCTGACCAGGCCGTCATCACGGTGTTTGGAAGAAATATCCATCCCGGCTCCGCAAAAGGTATCATGGTGAACTCGATTCGCGCGATGGCGGATATTATTGTCCGGATGCCGAAAGACGTCGCCCCAGAGACCACTGAAGGGTACGAGCCGTACATCCATCCACATACGCTCGAAGGCGAAGAATCGAAGTCGACGTTGAAAATTCTTCTGCGCGATTTTAACACCCCAGGCCTGACCGTGTTGAAACGAGCGCTCGAAAAAATTATTGCCGAAGTGAAGCCTCTTCACCCAAAGGCGAACATCGAATTGAAGATCGTCGAACAGTATCGCAACATGAAGGACGGACTCGGAAACGATCCTCGTTTGCTCGGCTGCCTCGAAGAGGCGACAAAGCGAGCCGGTCTCGCCCCCGAATGGAAGCCAATTCGCGGCGGAACGGACGGTTCGAAGCTCACCGCAATGGGTCTGCCGACTCCGAATATTTTCACCGGCGGACAAAATTACCATTGCAAGAACGAATGGGCGTCCGTCTACGGCATGGAAAAAGCCGTCGAGACGGTCGTCAATCTCGTTCAGCTCTGGGTGGAAAAGAGTTGAATCGTTTTTACACCAATACGCACGGCATACTGTTGCAGGGCCACAAAGATACAACGTCGCAAGGAAGGCAAAAAATTTATTCTCAGCCATTTTACGACCGACGCCTCACTTCGTCTCCTTGTGACGTTGTGGCAAATTCTCTCCTCAGAAGATCAACTCATCCAAAAGGAAACCGTTAATGGAAACTCCCGCTCCTAATACGCTTCCCGACAACGCCTACAAAGAATTGAAACCGGGCGAAGACTATCGTCCGATCATGGACCCGAATCAATCGTATCCTGAAGTCACTCCGTGGTCGGTCGGATGGGGATTGGTGATGGCCGTCTTCTTTTCTGCGGCTGCGGCATATTCCGGGCTGAAGATCGGACAAGTATTTGAAGCGGCGATTCCGATAGCGATACTCGCGGTCGGATTATCCACGGCATTCAAGAAAAAAGGGGCGCTCGGACAGAATGTGATCATCCAATCGATCGGCGCGTGTTCCGGCGTTATCGTTGCCGGTGCGATCTTTACGATTCCCGCCCTGTATATTCTGGACCTGCCCGCAAATTTCTTCCAAGTATTTTTTGCGTCGGCGATCGGAGGGTTTCTTGGAATTCTTTTCCTCATACCGTTCCGTAAATATTTTGTTAAGGAAATGCACGGGACGCTTCCGTTCCCGGAAGCGACTGCGACGACCGAGATCCTGATCGCCGGTGAAAAAGGAGGGGCGCAGGCGGTGGTGCTCGTCGTCAGCGGACTCATCGGAGGACTTTTCGATTTCACCTTCAGCGCGTTCGGCTGGTGGTCGGAAGTCATCTCGACGAGGATGTTTCATTACGGCGAGGAGCTCGCCAACAGAGTGAAAATGGTCGCAAAAGTGGACGTTTCAGCCATGGTGTTCGGACTCGGATACATCGTCGGACTGAAATATTCTGCGATCATCGCAGCGGGTTCATTCCTCTCATGGTTTGTACTCGTTCCGTTGTTCAACGAGGTGGGACATTCACTGACAGTCCCGCTCGGAGCGACCGTCACAAAACTCATCGCCGATATGTCGGCGGAGGAAATTTTCCGCAACTATGTTCGGCAGATCGGCATCGGGGGCATCGCCATGGCGGGGATCATCGGCATTATCCGTTCGTCGAAAATTATTGGCGGCGCATTCTCACTTGCGTACCGCGAAATTTTTAAATCGAAGTCGGCGGGAGAAGAATCATCCGTACGGTGGCAGTCGGATATCAAGATGCTGTATGTCGTATTGTTAATTCTGTTGACGGCACTGCTTGTTTTTGTCTTCTTCTACGGCGGGGTCGTTTTCGATCTCGGCCACGCCGTCGTCGGGCTTTTGATCGTCATGATCATTTCGTTTCTTTTCACCACCGTGGCCGCAAACGCAACGGCTATCGTCGGCACAAATCCCGTCTCCGGGATGACGCTCATGACGCTGATCCTTTCATCGTTCGTCCTCGTGCGCATTGGACTGACGGGAGCTTCAGGAATGGTCAGCGCGTTGATCATCGGCGGAGTGGTCTGCACGGCGCTTTCAGTCGCGGGAGGATTTGTCACTGATCTGAAGATCGGGTATTGGATCGGATCGACGCCAAGAAAACAGGAGACGTGGAAATTCCTCGGCGTGATCGTCTCGGCGGCCACTGTGGGGGGCGTTATTTACGTCCTGAACAAATCGTTCGGCTTCAAGGGCGAGCATGCGATGGTGGCGCCGCAAGCGAATGCGATGGCCGCGGTGATCCAGCCGCTGATGTCGAACGTGTCGGCCCCATGGGTCCTCTACGCCGTCGGCGCGATCATCGCGCTGATCTTGACGATGGTCGAAATCTCCCCTCTCGCATTTGCGCTCGGAATGTATATCCCTCAAGAACTGAACACGCCGCTCGTCTTTGGCGGATTGATCGCGTGGTGGGTCACAACGCGCACTAAAAATGAGAAGTTAAACAATGCACGCTTCTCGCGTGGAACACTTATCGCATCGGGATTCATCGCAGGCGGGTCGCTCTTCGGAGTCCTCAACGCGTTCCTGAGATTTATCGACCAGGACGTTTATAGTTTCGGTTACGCAGGATGGTATGCACAATCATGGGCGGACTCGCATGCCGGTGAAATCACCGGTCTCATTATGTTCATTCTCTTGTTCTCGTACGCTCTGTGGGATTCGATGCGGGCAAAGGAAGAATGATTGTAGCCTGTTATTTGATCCCCCTTTTTTTTCTTTCGATAATCACCTGGGCATCGACTTGCGAGGCGCAGATCGGACAAATATAACGGCGGGTCGTTTCATTGAAATCCGGCTCGACTACCTGACTGCAGTGAGGGCATTTAACTTGCAACGGATTTTCATTACTGGATTTTGGCATATATCCAAGCTCCAAACATTAGAGGGGAAAATTTATTTTCCGAACATGAAGACCAGTGGGCGCCACACGCGCCGAGCCCAGGCACGTTCGTTGTGCTCGGCCCCCTTGTCGAAAAAATATTCCAAATCCTTCCCCTTTACATAGCCTTTTTCCTCAAGCACTCTTACCATTTTGTCGTAACCAGGTTTGAGCAGTGTGTCGATTCCCGCACTGCCGTTGTCAAGATAAATGCGGATATTTTTTTTAGGACCGGCGTATGCCTTTACTTCCTTAATGATTTTATTGCTGTCGACAAGAAAAGCGCTTGAGAGGCATCCAGCTTTGGAGAAGATATCGGGGTACCACCATGCGAAAAGAAACGATATCAAGCCACCCGATGAAGAACCCATAACGGCCGTGTTCTTCTTGTCTGGTTTTGTCCGATACATTGAATCGATCATTGGCTTCACCATGTGCACGACAAAATCGGCATAGGCTCTGCCAAGAGGGGTGTCAGAATACTCCTGCTCCCGATCTCGCGTGTTGTAAATCCCGACGATAATGATCTCTTCGATCGAACGGGCTTCGATCAGGCTGTCTGCGACTTCATCCACGCGCCAGTCCAATCCACCAAACGACGTCAACGGGTCGATAATGTTTTGCCCGTCGTGCATATAAAGGACCGGATACTTTTTTGACGGATTTTTCTCATACGAAGGGGGAAGCCAGATAATCACGTCGCGCGGATGTCTCAACGCCGGCGACCTTAGTCCGCGAAGATATTTTACGGTGCCGGTGATTCCTTCGTTAATGGGGAAATCAATGTCTTTCCAACTAATGGGGTGGAGGGTAATTACCGTGTCTGACTTCAAAACTAAAACAACATTCGTTGGAATCGTTTTGTGCCCATAAAGAGCTTCATTGATCCAGCTTCCGCGGGTAATTTTAAATTCAAGTTGCGATCCTTCGTTAAACGAGGCGTGGAATGACCACGTGCTGTCATTCTCTCGGGTCATCATCGCTGCGCCGGCATCCCATCCCCCCAATGCTGTACCATTCCCCGCAACAAAAACGCTTGCGTTTCTCGGAGTAGACTTCGGCGCGACAACTTTTATTATGAGCTTGTGCTGCAAAGGGGTAATGGAAAAAGACGGAGGAATGGAAAAGATACAAAGGGCGGAAACGAGGGAGAGCTTTAAAGGCATAATAGGTTTTACGAAATGTGGCGGAGGTCAGAACAATGGCTCCCGACCTCCGGTAAATTTTTCGTAAACCAAAATACCAACGAAGAGCTGAAATGTCAATTTCTCCGGCTAAGGTTCAAGCCGAAATCCGGTTACAGGTTCCTTTCTTCTGCTCAGCCGGCCGCCAGCATCTTCGACGCCCTGTTCCTCATAAAAGCATAATTCATCAACGGGAGGCTGTAAAATTCTGCCGCCTGTTTGCAGAATTTGTTCGCGTTTCCTAAATCGCCTTTCGCTTTGTATGCCAGGGCCATCCGATAAAGGTTGTACGGGTCTTGCTGGTTTGCTTGGTGTAGCTCGCTCAGCGCTTCATCGTAGTTCTTTTCAGCCAACGCTTCAATGCCTTTTAGCTCGTGAGCAAACCGAATTTGATTTGCGTTTTTGTTTTCTTCCGCGGCGTGCGAAAATTCTTCGATCTCCGTCTTTGCAGTATGAAAATCGCTTTTTGCGATCGCGATACGCGCTCTGTTGTAATGATCGGCAAAAAGTGCGTTCTTTTTAAGCTCGGGAGAAAGGTCTGAGTGTGAGATCAAATCAACTGAAGTTGCAAATGTTTGAGCAGCGTCATCGTATTTTCCCATTTCGAGAAGCACGTTCGCTTTGGCCGCAAGATCGCCGGACATTCCCAGAACATCATTGATATTCCTGCCGATGGCGTACTCCTTGTCAAAATCCCCAAGCGCCGATTCCAAGTTCCCTCCGTCGATGTCGACCACCGCTTTCACAAAACATGCTTGACGCCTTTCGCCGTCGTTATGGGCTGAGGAAGCAAGCTGTTCGGCTTCGGCCGCCGCTTTTTCATTCTTCCCTTGATACAGGTAGTTCATCGTCAAACCGATCCTCGAAGAAGTAAAATTCGGGTCGATGCCAAGGGCTTTCTTATAGTTGTCAATCGATTGATCAAAGCGCCCCATTTTAAGGAGGAGCTCGGCGTACGAATCGTACGGGTTCGGGTCGTTCGGCAATAATTCCGTATACCTCTTGAAAGTTTTCTCGGCCTTTTCATACTGTTGGACCTGACGATAGGCATATCCAAGAATGTTATACGCAGGCGCAAATCGATCGGCAATGTGAATCGCTTTTTCATATTCCCGGATAGCGTCACGATAGTCCTGCATGCCGAAAAAGTAACCGCCGAGAGTAACATGCGCGCGTTCATCATCCGGATAAAGTGCAACTAATTTTTCGAGACATTCCTTTTGTTTATTCAGGTCTCCCTTCGTGCCGGCATCAGTCGCAAGAATAAGAAGCCGCTCCCCCTCCGACGCATTCTTTATGTGGCTCATCGCCTCCTTAAGGTTTTGGAACAGATCCTTCGCCGTAAGGGAATTATTCGCCCGATCGAGGTACGCAGAGGCGAACGACGAGTCGAGCTCAATGGCATTGTCGAAATGTTTGAGGGATTCTCTCACCTGAAGGTTGTCGGCGAGCTGTTGCCCGATGAGAAATTCCTTTTTTGCCTGCTCCGAAGCGGTCGTGATCGGGATCTTTTCTTCGTTCGCTCCGGCCAACGCTCCTGTGACATTCAACATCACACAAAGAACAAGAACGAATGTTGAAATTGTTTTCATAAAGCCTCCGTAGTATGTTTGGAATACAGGGATGATCAATCGACCAGAGTATCGTTCGGCAAAACGATGCGGTCGTTTCCCGGCACGGGTCCGACACAACTTACATACACTATAATGCCAAGGGGGTCGATCGTTATACGGAAGGATTGGGGAAAAGGTTACTGAGCTATTTGAGCAGGAAAATCACAATATCTTCTGGACATGCCGACCGCCTACTCATGACCAAATGACAAATGCCAATTGGGCCGGGTTTCGGTTGGGATGCTCATGCGGAAAAGAGTTATTGTTAGCAATATTGAATGAAGGAAGGCTTTTTCCTATATTTTTTGCAATTGCCCCTCGAAAATGGGTCATCAAAACCGAGATATCCGTATGAACATCCTATCTGTTAATCCGAAAAGTTTTGTGAGGGGTTGCGTGAAGTTGTTCGCTGCTGGCGGGCTGATGATTCTTCAACCGGTTGTCGCTGCCGGGCAGGGACAAAACGGTATTGTCATCAAACCGAACCTTAGCAGTTCTGATAAACTGTCTGAATGGACTTTGGATGGATCTGGCTCATGGCAAATTGAGGATGGCCAGTTAGTATTGACGAAAGCCGGGAGTCCATCCGGCCCGATCCGACGGCCCTCGGCACTGGCCATTCTCAACAGCGATTCGCTAAGCTCGGTCATGGTTCAAGCCGACATCCAATCGGACGTTGACACAAGCAACCTCCATCGGGACCTGGACATCGTTGTCGGTTATCAATCACCCCAACGCTTCTATTATGTTCATCTTGCCGCAACGACGGATAGCGTCCACAACGGAATTTTTATCGTGGATAACGCAAACCGGCGGAGGATTGATTCAGGAAGTGGCATCCCTCGGCTGACAGGCAAGGCATGGCATTACGTTTCAGTAATTCGGGACGGGGATAACGGAATCATTACGGTATATCTCGACTCGTTCAAATCGCCGGTTTTGCAGGCAATCGATACGACTCTTCGTTTCGGCCGTGTCGGATTTGGCTCGTTCGATGACACGGGGCACTTTCGCAATATTATAATCACAAGCTCTCTGCGATGATTCGGCATTCGTTTATCTGATTGACAATGCGAGGTGCGATCATGCGTTTAAAAAACATCCTTCTTAATTCTTGTCTCGCCATTCTTCTCTCCTTTCAATTTACCTTTGCCGCCGCAAAACCGGTGGTCTTGATGTTTATTATAGACGGATTACAAAGCGACGCTGCGAAGGTCGCGATCGCTCATGGCGCGAGCAATCTTAAATTCCTTTATGATAACGGCGTGTGGGTCGAAGAGGCTTATTGCGTAAGCCCCTCACCGTATTTACGACTTCCGGATGGATCGCTTCCATGGGGAACTTCGTCCCCGCCGAACGTCGCGATGCACACGGGCACTCATGTCTTCGAATCGCGGAACATGGACGACATTTTTCTTGCAGCGCGAAGATCCGGCATCAAATCCGTCTTCGCCGGCGGTGCATTAAATTACAAAGAGTTCAACACGGCCGATTATTGCTATTACTCAAATACGGACCCGGACTCGGTCATGGTGCAACATGGACTCGATCATTTTAAGAACGACGGGGTGCAATTGATCAGACTGCACATGCAGCGTATAAGAAATCATTGGAAGGGATCCGAGGAAAAGCTCGATCCAAACTCGGATTATCAACAGTACATTCTATATTTAGACCGCTTGTTGGGCAAACTCATCGAGGAATTTAAAGCGGCGGGGGTTTGGGATAGCACGTACGTCATCGTCGCGGGGGACCATGGAATGGGCATGACCTTAAAAAGCGAGCATCCGGCATCGATTATTTCTTCATGGAAACCATATATGAATTTTTACGGACCCGGCATCAAAAGAGGAGCAAGCATCCCGTACGCTGAATCGCCCGACATCGCACTCTTAGTC
This sequence comes from Bacteroidota bacterium, assembly GCA_035500675.1. Taxonomy (GTDB): domain Bacteria; phylum Bacteroidota; class Ignavibacteria; order UBA10030; family UBA8401; genus JAGVPT01. Next base: position 25,415 of record DATJXA010000066.1, read on the forward strand.
GATCGCTTCCTTAACCTTACACCATTACGAGGTCATCTAGATCCGAACGTCGATGTCGTTCCCAGAGGAACAACGGGGACTCTATTGACAAACATTTTTATTGGGAATCCGAGGGAGCTTCCGCATCCGATGCTCATCAAACGGTATTTGGAAAGCACTGATTGGAAACCATCGGATGAGTACGGGGAGTATCGGCAGGCTATGATACAGTATTTGAAGGAATTACGTAAATAATTTTGTTTTTTACACCGCAATGGCGCGAAACACGTAGGGAATTTCGAAAAACTCAACACCCTTTGCGGTTTAGCGCCATTGCGGTGTAGGATCAATTATGCAGTTTCACTGCTTTCTGGTCGGCACCTCGCGCGAAACTTAATATCTGCTTCGCACTCGACACGTCGCCTCCATCGATCGTAATCCCACGGTTTTTTTCTCCTTCAACCTGCAAAAAAACCTTCGCCGGATTAAGAAGACGTAAACCCGAAAGCAAAATGTCCTTCGAGTTTATAATTCGAAGGGTAGATTCTGCTTCCTTATTCCCTTCAACAGTCAGATTGCTCAAAGCCGCATTATCGACATCATCCAGTATCACCGCAGGCCTCACATCGGGATTCGTGTACGTAAAGCTTACGTTCTGAAGCGACAGTCCGCTGACATTCCTTGCGTACATGCCGTACGCAGGTGGGGTTCCGACCTGAAAATATTCTCCGGCGATTTCCGGCACATCTCTCACGTCAGCTTCGTCCGCAGTCCCGCCTCCTTCGTATGTCACATGAATGTCGGTAAGACTAATATTTTCAAGAAAGCTCTCGCCGACTCCATTGAGCACAATGCACTGCCGTAATTCACCTTTCCAGATGCCGGGACGAAATGGCATATCTTGCTGTTGGAGCGGAGTATCCACCACCGTCGCATAGATCCCGTTGAAAAAAATATTCTTCACAATTCCCTTGGGCGACACATTAATTTTTCCCGATCGGTCAGGCCGGGGTTTTGAGTCAAGACCTATCGAGATCGGCCCGGTCACTTTATTCAGTATGAGGTTTGAGAATGAGATGTTTTCCGCTCTGTCTCCTCTGCCAAACCGCATCTTGATCGGGCAGCCGTATGTTTCATAAATGACGCAGTTGGAAACTGTGATATTCCCTGGCTCGCCACCGCCAAATCGGAAGACGGACCAACGGGTGCTGAATGTGCAGTTTGTCACCGTGACGAATTTATTGCTGCCGAACAACGCGCACGCATCGTCCTGACATTTGACGTTGCAGTTCGAAATATTCACGTATTCCGAGCTTCCAAAATGGAATCCATCGTTGTTCTTATTGACTCTGTTCAGTATGGTGATTCCTTCAAGCTTCACGTAGCTGCATTCCAGTATGCGCATGCAGTGATAAGCGCTTCGTGTGAGAAAAATATCATGAACAAAAACGTTCGTGCATCCGTAAAAAATAATTAAATGAGGTCTGTCCATATTGCCGCTATGCTGACCCGGACCGGTTCCATCGCCGAGGCCATTATAAAAGAGCTGCCCTTGACCGTCGATGGTTCCGTTCCCATCAATGGCGACGTTATGCGCATGAGCGGCATAGATCAACGAGTAGTTTCCGTTGCCCGGTGGAACGCCTTTTCCCCGATAATAGTCTCCGATGTTGCCGCTTCCTAATAATCTCCCGGAAGCTGCAATGGTGAGAGTCACGTTGTCTTTCAATTCCAGTGTGCCGGTAATAAAATCGCCGGCCGGAACGAGCACCGTGCCGCCGCTATCGACGTAACACGAATCGATCGCCGATTGTATGGCGCTTGTGTTAAGAGTCTTGCCGTCGCCAATCGCGCCGAAATCTACAACGTCGTACACCCTGCTGCCGTTTTGTCCGCTCGATACGATGGAAGCGCCCAGCGCCGCAACTTGTTTTGCTGAATGTCCCTCCCCGCCGATACCGAAAGCAAAGAGAGACTGTTGAAGGCAGCATAAGGCGATAACGATCGCTTCAATTCGCATTACACATTTTGGTTTGACCCGTGTTTTCATTAATCACCGCTCAAAATATCGGAGGCCGTTAGTGTTTAAGAAAATCTTCTCTGTGGGGAACGAAAACGTCGACCAACGCACTCTCTTCTAATGCAACCACACCGTGTTCGACGTTAGGGGGCATGAGATATCCGTCGCCGACCTTCTGAATTCGCTTTTCACCGTTCATGTTCACTTCAAACGACCCCTTGATGACGTATGAGAATTGTTTGTGCGGATGTTTATGGAGCGACCCGACTGCCCCCTTTTTGAACTTCACAACGACAAGCATCATATCGTTGTCGTAACTCATGACCGACCTTGTCACGCCTTCGCCCGCGTATTCCCATTGAGCATTCTCGTTGAAGAAAAACCCTGTTTTTCCGAATTGCTCTCCCATAACCCGTACTCCTTATCGATGATTAATTTTTAAGCACATACCCCTCTTTTGTTTTTTCAAACACCCACTTGTAATTGCCGGAGTCGGAATTAACGGTCACTTGAACATCCTCTCCCACACGGCTGATCGACGCACCGCTGACAACGCGCTCGGCATCATCCTGATTTTTCACCGGTACAATGATCGTGGCGATGACGGACGTCGTCGCCTTGGCGTGCACGACGGTCTCTACATACGGTATCTCGGTGAGCCGGGCATCTTCGGTGACAGGAACGAACGGATCGCCGCCTTGGACAAGCGTGAAGGAGTTATCAAGCACCAAAGGTATCACTGCCATATTATGTCGCCTTTGGTCCGACATGTAGACATATTTATCCATCACAGTATACTCCCCGTTTTGGTTTGAACCAAACCTTGCCCCTCTTTCCGGACGCCGTGCACTCTCCACGCCAACCCCGGGATGAATACGGGCCGCGATCTCGGCCCCGGGACGAGCATCGACCTCGTCAAAAACAACGGTCGTTACCGGTTTCTCCAGGATGACACTGCGCCTCCATTTGAGCAGCTGCTTATCCGGATATGCGTGGGTCGGATCCATTGACACGTAGTCACGCTGAGCCCCCGTTTCAAATTTAAGGATGTCTCCGCCGATCCCTTTCAACCATGGCGTGTTTTTTTTCTTTGCTATGATTTGCTGCTCACCGTTGACGGAGATAACGTTGTGGCCGGCACTGGAAGCATATGGATAGTCAAACCGGTCTTCGCTAAAATAAAATTCATCGTACCTCATCGGACCGAGGTCGCGGATGAACGGAACGCCGAACCAGCTTACGATAAACTGCCCGCAATCGAGATGTCCGTGGTGGGGATCGTCGTTATAGCCCGCTTTGCACGCGACGGTGACTGTCGAGGAGTCTAGAAAACTGCTTCGCAAGATCGCCCAGTTCACTGAGCGGAAAAATTTCGATTTTTGCTCAGGTTCAACGGGCTTTACGCCAGTGCGCGGCCAAATGAGGTCGAAAATCTCCGACCCCTGTCCCAAAAACTTTTCTCTGTACCATGCGCCCAAATGACTGTCGGTCTCGTTGACAAGTTTATCGACCATCGCGGTCGGGCCAACGGGGTAGCCGCCTCCGTCTTCGAAATTAGCAGTCAACCCGTACAACTCGAAATCGAGAGGATGGCTCGAAATGTTTTTGTTCCGGAACATGTTCTCACTACCGTTCGACAACCTTTTCAAGGCGTCCATAAAAAATACGCTTTCACGCATCATGTAGCCGTAATACCCGCGACCTTCCTGCCAGCCGCCATCTTCTCCGATGTGGCTGAATGTCGTATCCATGCGATTGTCCACTTCGGCAACGACGTCGAGCAATTCCGGATTTTCTTTGAGAAGCGCCAATGCAGTGAGACCCAAACTGGAGTAGCAAATGTTCGACCAGTTACATTTATAAGCAGTCGACCACCAAAAATAATTATAGTTGCCGCGGACCCTCGTGATGGCTCTTTCCATGAGTCCGTTTCTGATTTTATCTCTCTCTGGTCGGGTCAGCACTGGATAAACCCAGTCGTACACGGTAGAAAGTGAGATGGCTTTTCCGGCAGCGGTGATGTCGTAAGAAAAAACGACTCTATCGTCCGGCACATTCCAAGGCCAGACACGGGAATAAATGATGTCGAAGTGATGCGCCGGATTTACCCAATCGGGCCAATCGGCTATATCCATCGCAAACTCTATGGCCTTGTGTGCATACTTCTCATCGCCTGTCATTTGATACAAGAAAGCCAGCGTGCGCGCTCCTTCCTCAATGTCCGATTCATACTCCTCGGCGGGATCGCTGCCGACATAGCGCGTGTGCTTTGGATGCTGCGGCTCCGGCTCCTGGATCGGAACGCTTAAATACCGATGACCCTCCGCAAGAAGAGCATCATAGATCGTTTTACATTCCGGATCTGTTTTGATCCTTTCCATGATACCGTGTTTGTCCTTGTCGTTGAAAAACAAGTAGGGATGCTGTAAACTGTGGATATCGATCTCGTTCGCGAGTTGTTCTTTAGTGACTTGCCCGCGACCCCGAGGAGAACATGCTGCAAATACGATAAAACACGTCACGATGATAAACAACTGCCTTCCCATTTTATCCACATGTTGTGACATTTGATTGACACCTCCGATCGAGGATGATGGTGCGCTGGACGGCCGTTCGCGAAACGAGCGGTTCTTATTGATTGCCCTGAGCAGTCAAATGAGCAATATGCTCTAATCCTTCCGCACTGAAAACTTAAATAAAGTGATTGAATGGAATTTTTCTCCCGGCCGTAACACGGTGGACGGAAAATTTGGCCGATGCGGTGAGTCGGGGAAATGCTCCGTCTCAAGGCAAAAACCGTAGCTGCTTTCGTATTTTTTTCCGCTTTCTCCAGAAAACGTCCCATTCAGGCCGTGAGCTGTAAAAAATTGCACGCCCGGTTCGGTCGTAAAGACTTCCATTGTTCGTCCGCTTTCCCGTTCGAACACTGTGGCCGCCAACCCCAATTGATTCAACGGATGGTTAAGAACAAAATTATTATCGTATCCTTGAGGAAGAAGCATTGACGATCCGATTGCGCGTGGAGTGCGGAAATCATACGGCGTGCCGGCAACATCTTTGATCTCTCCGGTCGGGATCCCTTCATCATCAACTGGGGTATATTTGTCTGCGCGAATCGTCATCTGATGCCGAAGAACGTCGCCGTTCCCTTCGCCCGCAAGGTTGAAGTAGCAATGATTCGTAAAGTTCACAACGGTCGGCTTGTCGGTCGTAGCATAGTAATCGATCCGCAATGCATTTTCATTCGTCAAAGTGTAAACGACCGTGACGCTAAGGTTGCCCGGGAACCCTTCGTGGCCGTCGGGACTCAGGTGAGTCAACTGAAGCGACGGGCCTTCGTTAGTCATCGAATCCGTAGCGTTCCAGACAATTTTGTCGAACCCTATCGCTCCTCCGTGGATCGTATTTTTGTGATGGCTGTTGACAGTAAGATGATATGTCATGCTATCCAACGTAAACGAGGCATTTGCTATCCTGTTTGAAAAACGGCCGATCAGTGCGCCAAAATGCGGGTTGCTTCTAAAGTAATTCTGGACGCTATCGAGGCCTAAAACAACATTAGCTAATTTACGATTCCTGTCGGGAACATAAAGACGATAAATCACGCCTCCAAAATTGGAGATCTCTGCGACCATTCCATCGTCGTTCTTGAGAGTAAATAAGTACACGTCTTTATTGTCTTTCTGGCAGCATAATTCTTTTTTAATTTCCCCTTTTGAAAAACATACTCCCTGAACGAGGAACGAACAGAGAATGAACAAGAACATAGGGCGGCGACTTATAGCGCCAAGGGAGGTTGTCATGTTTTTTTCTCGTGGTCGATTTTGCAGACGCTTAACGAGAAGCGCTGCGGTCGGACTCATATGCGAGACAGTGTATCGGCACAATTAGTAGGTGCCTCGTGGCTGATGCGGTCTTTTCTTCCGCAATCTGTTTGGAAAATTCCTCCGGTGTTGAACTCCTATCGAAAGATGTAGTATAACACGATAAATGCGCCGACGACCAATCCGGCGAATAATTTGTAGTTACTCATGAGCGTTCCGTCAAATTTACGCATCAGTGGTTCCCTCCAGTTTTCCCAAACCAGTTCTTTGGCTTCGTCTTTCAACTCTTCAGGCCGCCAAAGAGACACGGCAACGATAATGACGCTGCAAAGGACCAGCAGATAAAACGCCGTCATCATAAAGTTGCCTTGATAAATACCGTTCCAGTCCAGGAGAAACATGCCAAAACCGATCACAGCGCCGGTCACGAGCGTGGTGTACGCCGCGCGCCCTGTCGCCTTACGCCAGAATACTCCAAACAGAAATACTGCCGTGATCGGAGGGGCAATGTACGATATCAATTTGTTCAGCCCTTCGATGATCGTACTGTAGTGTCCGAAAATCGGGGATAGGACGATCGCCAGAACGGTGGCGACCACGGTGGTAATTTTTCCGATGACAACCAGCGAATGGTCCGTTGTCGCGGGGCGATATCGTTTAAAAATATCGAATGCGAAAAGTGTCGCCGTTGAGTTGAGCGCTCCGGAACACGTTTGCATTGCCGCTGCAAGCATTGCCGCGGCGATGAGACCTTTCAACCCGACCGGTAACAGGTGCATGATCATGAACGTGTACGTATCTGCCGTTGCTTCGGGGGCGGCTCCGCCGAAAGCGTGGTTCTGCACGAGCGCTACACAGATCACTCCGGGAAGTACGAACAGGAAGACGGGAAGAATTTTCAACAGTGCGCAGAAGAGCGGCCCAAGCCGGGCCTGTGTTTCGTCTTTTGCTGCGAGCACCCGTTGGACAATCGTCTGGTCTGCGCACCAGTACCAGATGCCGAGCACCGGATAACCCAAAAGAATTGAATACCATGGCAGCCCGGAAGGGTCTCCGTTGAATCGCATCATATGAAGAAAGTTTCCGGTTCCCCACGTGATGCCACTCCCCGCAACATTTTGCATCGGATGCGGGTGGGTTGCAAGAGTATTCACTAATGCCGACCAGCCGCCAATCTTGATATACCCCACGACAGTAATGCAAAGAGCTCCGATAAGAAGCAGGACGGTCTGTACGCTCTCCGTCATGACGACTGCGAGCAATCCGCCGATCATCGTATAGATGCCAGTCAGTATCCCAAGGATGGCAATAAAAAAGAAAAGTGCATCGATGCCGAAGATCGTCGCATCCGGAGGAAGTCCCGTAATTCCGCGCAGCACCCACGCTGCCGTATACAGCGCAACGCCGATATGAATAACGATCGCGGATATGATCGAAACAATCGCGAGCCAATCGCGGCATTTTCGCGAATAGCGGCGTTCAAGATAATCCGGAAGCGTCGGAACTTTCGAGCGAAGATAAAGGGGGGCAAAGAACAACGATAACAGCACGAGAGTGAAGCCGGCCATCCATTCGAAGTTTCCGTAGATCAAACCGTATTTGTACGCGGATTCGGCAAGGCTGACAAGGTGAACCGTTGAAATATTTGCGGCAAACATCGCCAATCCGATCACCGGCCAGGTAAGCGTGTTGCCCGCCAAAAAATAATGTCTCCCCTCCCCCCCTTTCTTACGCTGCCTGCCTGCCCAGATCCCCATTCCCACAATGCCTGCGAGATACAAAATGATGATCGCGTAATCCACTTCGCTAATGTTCATTACAACTCCTTGTTCACTAGTTTGTGTGGAAAACGATCTTCATTTCCTGCCAGGGCGCTTTCAGAAACGCGTTCAATCTATCGTTCAATTTTGCCCATGCCGGATCATCTTTGAGAGATTGAAGGTCGCTGTTCCAATGTGCGCCGTCGTATTCGGAATAACTATAGAGGGATCCATCTTTGAAATAGATATGGACGTTCCCTAAATGCGCTTTTCTCAGAAACGGAAGGATCTCGGCCCCGTTCTCTTTAAAAAAATCGGCCAGGCCAGTTGCTTCCTTCGATTTTGCCTGGGAGACGTATGCGAGGCGTTGCACTTCAATTTGCGGAACGACGGACGTATCCGCTGCGAACACTTCTTCCATCGACGCCCACCATTCTCCCTTCTTCCTCGTCGGCAACGGCTCTTGCATCGGGTCGGTGAGCTTCCACCATTCTTTCGTTGTTGTATCGGCGATAGCTTTCATATCTCCGTTGTAGTCCGCTCCTACGTACTCGAAGTACGAAAAAAGGATACCGTCCTTTAGGAAGATGGAATAATTGCGCAAGTTGGATCTACGGATACGGTCGAGCACACCGGGGAATACATGTTTATGGAGAATGATATACCGTTCCTCGTACTCCGGCCGTACCTTTATCAGGCTTCCCAAACGAAATGTGATTGTTTCCGGTTTCACACTTGCCCCCTTGTCTTGAGATTTCATCGGATGGAACCAGAAGAGAATGAGCAGCAAGATGAAAACAGCCGACACATTGCGCATGAGCTTTCGCACGATACCTCCTTTGCATAAAATGATTTTCGTTGTCTCATCATGTGTTGATTATTTGCCATACAGAGGTCCGAAAAGAGAGCAGGCGCGATAATCGGCGCCCTCAAGATCGGCGGTACCGAGGCCGCTCCATGCGCTGGGCCGGAAAATCCTATCAGCCGAAACGTTATGCATATTCACCGGTATCCTGAGGATAGACGCAAGGGTGATCAGGGCGTCCCCGATGTGGCCATAACTGATCGCGCCATGGTTCGCCCCCCAATTCGCCATTACCGAATACACGTCGGAAAATGCACCGTGGCCCGTAAGAATCGGAGCGAACCATGTGGTCGGCCAAGTTGGACTCGTCCTCTTATTGAGAATGGTGTGCACGCTATCCGGCAATGTTGCCGTGTATCCTTCTGCAATTTGAAGAACTGGCCCAAGGCCTTTGACCAGATTGATGCGCGACATCGTTATCGGCATGTCTCCCTCGGTCAGGAACTGCGAAGAATATCCTCCGCCCCGAAAATATTCAAGCTCCGCCGGACACCATTTCGTCGCATCGAGACAGGCTCGTGCTTCTTCGGCGGAGATTTCCCAAAAAGGCTTCATTGCGGGCTTACCGTTTTTCCGTTGGCGTCCGGTGCCATCCAGCGCAGACGAGCCTGAGTTAATGAGGTGGAGAATGCCGGCCGCAGCACGACCTGTAAGCTCTTTTCCGCTCACTCTTTTTACTGAAGCAGGGCTCCAATATGTCCGAACATCGGAGAAAATTTGGGGAGTATTGCTGAGAAGATGGCCGAACATCATTGTTGCTCCGTTGAGGCTATCGTTCTCCGTCGCAACAAGAAACGCCTGCCGGATACCGTTCCAATCGAACGATGAATTAAGCATCGCCTCCAAAAAATCGCCGTTCGGAAAATGGTCGGTCCATTGACGCTGCCCTTGGAATCCGGATGCAAGCGCGTTATGTCCTAACGCTTCTTCGCCGTATCCCAACTCCGCCAGCCGAGGGTTGCCGACCATGAGATCGCGAACGATCATGGCCATTTTTATCACAGTTTCCCAGTCGCGATCTTTCCGCTGTCGTGAGAGCTGCTTCGAGGCATGGTTGATGTCCTCTCCTTCTTTGCAGTGCGCCCTTACCCATGGGAGGGCGTGCGCAAATTCTTCCTTGTCGTAAATCTCCTCATCGATGCGGCGGGTTATCTCTGTCATGTCGACGAATTCAGTTCTCATCCCCAGATAATCATGAAAGAAGTCGGGGTCAACGATCGAGCCGGCAATACCCATCGACACCGACCCGACGGATAAATAGGAATTCCCTTTCATGCTCGCGGCTGCAAGCGCTGCCTGGCCGAACAATAAGAGCTTTCGTTTCACGTCGTCGGGGATCGTAGTATCTTTTTGATCTTGAACATCCTGGCCATAAATTGAAAAAGCGGGCAGCCCCTTTTGCGCATAGCCGGCCATTGCCGCGGCTAAATACACCGCTCCGGGACGCTCGGTGCCGTTGAACCCCCACACGGCCTTTGGCAAATGAGGATCCGAATCCATCACTTCGGTCCCGTAACACCAGCATGGCGTGACCGTCAACGATACCCCAACTCCTTCGCGCGAGAATTTTTTCGAGGCGTCCATTGCCTCGGCCACACCCCCGATACATGTGTCAGCAATAACGCACTCAACCGGCAATCCGCTGGGATGGCGCAGATTCTTCGTCAACAATTCAGCGGCCGACTTTGCCATGGCCATCGTTTGCTGCTCCAACGCCTCCCTCACGCCTTTACGCCGGCCATCGATGACCGGACGAATTCCGATCTTTGGCAGACTTGTATGAAGCCTGTGCGTTGGAGGATTTGTTCGAAGCTCGTTTACAGTCATTTTATTCTCCTGGGTTTTCATTTTCGTATCGATGAAACTTGTCGATCGAGTGTACGTTCTCGAGGGTCGATGAATGGCAAACCTGCATCGGCCTATCGCATGAAGGCGTCCGGCAAGCCGCCGTCCACGTTCATGATTTGTCCGGTTGTCTTGGTCAGTCGGCCGGATATGAATAAGAAAACAGCTTCTGCCTGGTCTGCGATCGTTATGGGCTGCTTGGTCAGAGTGCGGTCGGCGTAGAATTTTGCCAGCTTGTTGCGTAACGCCGAGTCCGATTCGGATTCAGAATATTGGATATTGTATTTTGCGAGAGAGGCGATGACCCGCTCGCGCGGAAACATCGTGCTCCCCTCGATGACCGTCGCCGGTGCGACGCCGTTCACCCGAACAAGCGGCGACAATTCGATCGCCAGTTCCCGCACGAGGTGATTCGCGGCGGTTTTGCTCGTGTCGTATGCGACGCTCCCTTTTTTCGGCACCACGGCATTGACGCTTGTCGTGAGCACAAGATTTGCAGGAAGGTTTTGCTCCCGCCAAACTTTTGCCGATTCATCCGCAACTAGATATCCGCCCATGACGTTAATGGCAAACGTTTGCGTCCATTGTCTGTCTTCAATATGTCCAGATTTATCGGGGGGAACAAAAATTCCCGCAGTCACCACGACGGCATCGATTCCGCCGTATGCCAGGATCGCTTCATCGAGCATCGCGCGAATTGAATCCCGCATCGTGATGTCCGCCGTTAAACCCACGGCCGGTCCGCACCCCGAAATGCCCATGCCCGCGACACCTATTCCAGCCCCTTGCTCTGCAATGATTTCGTCAGCGGCAGCTGTTGAGGTTTCTTTGTGCATGTCAACGCACACAATGTGAGCGCCTTCTTTTGCGAGACGTTTTGAAACTCCTTTTCCAATGCCGCTCCCGGCTCCGATAACGGCAACAATCTGTCGGGCAAGTTCTTTTTCGGGAGGCATGCGGCGGAGCTTTGCTTCTTCGAGCAGCCAGTATTCGATGTCGAAAGCCTCCTGCTGCGGAAGAGATGTGTAACTGTCGATCGCTTCCGCGCCGCGCATCACTTCGATTGCACAGTTATAGAATTCTGCAGTCACGCGAGATTCGCTCTTGCTTTTTCCCCAAGCGATCATTCCAAGTCCGGGAATTAAAATAACGGTAGGGTTCGGGTCGCGCATGGCCGGAGAATCAGGATGTTTGCAGCGGTCATAGTATGCCGCGTAATCCTGCCGGTATTTCATAAGGCCATCGATCAAATTTTTTTTCAACCCGTCAATGGTGTGACGTTGAGGATCCCAACTGACATAAAGGGGTTTGATCTTCGTACGGAGGAAATGGTCCGGGCATGAAGTGCCGAGCTCCGCTAGGCGCGGAGCATCGACGCTGTTGACAAACCGAAGCGCCGCTTCGTCGTCCTGCACGGTTCCGAGAAATCGTCTCTGCTGACTCACCTGTCCGCGAAGCCACGGCAGGATCTGAATGAATGCCTCGCGCCGTTTTCCCGCCTCAAGAGATCGATATCGAGGTCCGCCAAAAGTGTTCTCACCTTTGTCGTGCTGAACAATATACTTTGCTGCGCGCTCGATGAGTTCCAACGTGAGATCATAGCATGCCTTGTCGTCATCCGCCCAGTTGATCAGGCCGTGCTGACCAAGGACAACGCCTTTGGTTTCGGTGTGCTGCCGGCAGACATCTTGAAGTTTCAACCCCAGATCGAACCCCGGTCTTTGCCACGGGAGCCACAGGACGTCATCGCCATAAATTCTTTTTGTGAGCTCCTTGGCATTCTTCGAAGCCGCGATAGCAATGACTGCATTTGGATGCATGTGGTCGACATGCTTATGAGGAATGAACGAATGGAGCGGCGTGTCGATGGAAGGGGCGCGAGGATTAAGGTTGAACGTGCAGTGAGCATACATTCCCACCATCGCATCTTCGGATTCGGTTTTAGGCCCGCGATCGGGCATTTTCGAATATACCGCCTGAAGTGAATGGAGTTTTTCCTGGTACAGCGACGAGAAATTTTCCTTCTTCGAGGTCCGCAGATCTCCCCCGGAGCCTTTCACCCAGAGCACTTCCACTGGCTGTTTTGTGAGCGGGTCCTGTTCCATAATTTTGGAGGATGTGTTCCCGCCGCCGCTGTTTGTGATGCGTTGGTCGGATCCGAGCAAGTTCGACCGGTAGACGAGTTTACCGACCGGGTCAAGTCCCGCCGCGTCGTTTTCAATCCATCGGTGATCGACAAATTTAAAGGAGGTTTTTTTATTTGCGCTAATTGTCATGTGCAAGGTATGGGATGGTGAGCGGCCCAACCGGGAGGATGGCGACGCTTTGCTGCGACCGTGTCCTCGCGAGAGACAAGACCTCGTGCGCAATATCGTGACACGGCTCCAGGTGAGCGCCGCGAACGACGTCATCGGCCAGTTCGCTGAACAGCATTACTTTTGCCCGCCGCTGACAGTTCGCTTGGATTTGTGCCTGCCATTGATCGGGTTCGTGCTTCTTTGCATTGTGTAGGCGCTCCAACAAGAGGTTGGTATTCTCTGCGCTGTGGAGCAGCCGTTCAAAGGGACTCTTTGCCGGAATTCCGTCGCTGCATTCGGAAGCAACGATAATAGTCCCGCCTTTTTTAATGATGCGAGCAGCGGCAGCGATTCCTTTCGCCGTTTGGTATAAGTTCAGATCGAGTGGATAGCCGCTGTTTGTCGTCACAACGACATCATACGGAGCATCCACACGCTGCATCGCGGAGCGTCGCACAAATTCACAGCCGACAGCGTGACTTTTCACTAAGTGGCCAGCGAAAACCCCAGTGATCTTTCGTTCGTTGTTGAGTGAAACGTTGAGGAGAAAACTTTTGCCGACTCGAAGAGCGATATTGCGCAACTCTTCCCACACGGGGTTGCCGTTCGTGATCCCAAACGTCGCGGATGGGTCCGCGATGTGAGTATAGCCGTGATTGCTCATCACTGTTTCCAGTCCCGCGACGCCCGGCATAATTCCTTTGACGCCGCCGCTGAATCCGGCAAAAAGATGGGGCTCGATAAATCCCGTCACAATTCGGACGTCCGCTTCGACAAAATGGCGATTGATCAGTGCGGGCGTGCCCGACTCGGTCGTGCCCAGCTGCACAAGAGCTTTCGGGTTTTCCGGCTCATGGTTGATCACGCGATACGCGTTGACGACTTCCGGCGTCAGTATCTGTTCCAATTCCTGTCTCGTGTTCGGCCGATGAGTGCCGAGCTGATTCAAAAGCAGAATTTGATCCTTGTGCACGCCGTGATTTGCGAGATACTCCAGAAGCCACGGGATGATGCGTTCGTTCGGAGTCGCCCTTGTGAGATCCGTAAAGGTGATGCACACCTTGCATTCCGGGCGCAGCCAATCGCGCAGCGGCTCCGCTTCGATGGGCTGTTCGAGTGCGTGCAGTACTGCAGCGCGCTCATCCGAAAGCCCGGGTTGATGGGTCGGTCGTATGACGTCGGCCGCAACCCCCGGCAACTCAAGATCGAGCCACCCTTTTCCGTATGCAAGGGACGCCTTCACGCTTCCTCCTGCTGAAAAGCCGCTAAATACTTTCTCACGCCCGTTTCCCAGAGGGGATCATCTTGAGGATTGAAGCGCACAAGCGGGAACGAATTGCGCACTACTGCCCGCGCCGCTTCGAGCGATGGAATATGTCCGAGTGTAATTGCTTGCACAATTATATTACCGATGGCTGAACATTCCACGGGACCGGTAAAGATAGTACGCCGGGTTGCGTTCGCGGCGAACTGGTTCAGCAGATCGTTCTTGGAACCTCCGCCCACGATATGAAGTGTCGTTATTGCGTTGCCCGTCAGTTCTTCGACCTGATCCAGCGTTTGCCGATACAGCATCGCAAGACTTGAAAGAACACATCGCACAATTTCTCCGGGCGTACCCGGCATACGCTGATCGGTGCTTTTACAGAACTCCGCAACCTTTGCCGGCATATCGTCCGGTTTGGCAAACCTAGGATCCATGACGTTAATGTACGAATCAAAAGGCGCAGCGGCTTCAGCCATTTCTGTCAACTGTTCATACGAATATTCTTTGTTTTCCTTCGACCACGCGCGCCGGCATTCCTGTACAATCCACAATCCAGTGATGTTTTTCAGGAATAGTATGCTTCCTCCATACCCGACCTCATTGGTGAAACCGTACTCCAGGCTTTTGGCGTTGATGATCGGCTCCTGAAGTTCCACTCCGAGCAACGACCACGTACCAGAACTCAAATAGGCCCATCCCTTCGACTGCGTCGGCACTGCTGCAACGGCGGCGCCCGTATCGTGCGAACATCCCGCGACGATCTTCGTCCCTTGAAAATTTTTATCCCCTCTTACCGAGGGGAGCAGGTTGCCAAGGATTGTCCCGGATTTGACGATCTCCGGAAAAATTTTCGGAGGCAGGCCGAATTTGTGGATGAGCGCGGTTGACCATGTTCGATGCCGAGGGTTATACAACTGCGACGTACTCGCCAACGACTCTTCAGCTTGTGGAACTCCGGAGAGAAGATAATTGAAATAATCGCCCACGTTCAGGAACTGTTCGGCTTCATCCAACAACGAGGGACGATCCCGAAGATCCGCAAGCAACTGGTATAACGTATTGATCGGCATGAATTGGATCCCCGTCTCGGCAAAAATATCCTCTTCGCCGACTATCGCAAATGCTCTTTCAAGGGCGCCATCCGTGCGTTTGTCGCGATAATGAAAGGGGGCCGAAAGGAACGGCTCCTTTCCTTTGAGAAGAACATAATCGACACCCCACGAATCGCAGCTGATGCTTTCGATCGGAACGCCGCGCGACGCCGCTTTCCGCAGTCCGAACTTCAGCTCTTCGAATAAATAGACCACATCCCAATGAAGAGCGTTTGTGATTTCGACCGGCTTATTGGAAAAACGATGGATCTCCTCTATGCTCAGTTTTTCCCCATCGAGGGTGCCAAGGATGACGCGGCCGGTTTCGGCGCCGAGGTCGCACGCGATATAATGATGAACGTTCATAATTTCAAGACGCGCTGTCGGTAGTGTTCATCTATACGGTTTGCAATCCGATCGACATCTTCTTGCGAGAGAAATGTCGGGCCTCCGAGCGCCGCTGCTCCTGTCCAAATCTGCGCAGTCTTTTCTGCCATGAACATTGCCGCAAGAACCGCTTCCGGGGTACGGCCGAGGGTAATGATGCCATGATTTTGCATCAAAATAACCCGCGGCGGTTGGCCGTAATTTTTCAAAAATTCCATCGTAAGCATGCGGATGTGCCTTGCCAGGGAGAATCCGGGATCCGTGTAAGGAACAAAAACAGACGAGGGCCCGCAGCAAACAATCTCGTCTGGAAAGATTCTTTTCTCCGCAAACTCTCGCGCGCGCGGAGAGCAAAGAATTTTGTTGACTGCAATCGCATGGGTATGCCCGACGAATTGTATGCCGTCTAACGTTAAAAAGAACGCATGGAACAACGCTTCGACGGAGGGTTTTTTGCTCCGAGCACTTACGCGGCTCGCAAACAATGCCGATTCGATCTCTGCGTCGGTGCGGCTCGATCCCTCAAGAAACGAAAGAAGCACTTCGGACTTGCATTCGACGACATCCGTCGAGCGTAAATCCGAGAGTCTTGACCCGCTCGCCTTGATAAGAAACCGGCCGTCATCGATCCGCGCCGAGGTATTCCCTTCCCCAAGGATCGCCATCCCTCTCTCTTCGCGGCCAAGTTCATGCGACAGCGAGAGTAGGGCTCTGATAGTTTTTTGCTTAGATTCTTTCACGCGATGCCGCGCACTGATTGATAACGGCTACATCTCCGGACATGCGGAACAGTCCATCACTTCTGTTTTGATGGCCAAACTCTAAATAATTCTGCGCCATGTGGAGCTACCACTGCTTGAAATTGTTCGTCGTACACTCCTAGATCTTTCTGTCTCCAGACATCCCGAACTTCCTGCGGACCCATGAGGCCGGTCCAGCGGACCGTCATCGTTGTGTCTTTATCTCCCAAATTAAAAAATCCGATCGCCTTCGAACCATCCTCGAGAAATTTTTCGTAGGTGCGAACGCTGCCGTCGGAGGTGACGCTGACCGCTTCTTTTCCCAACGGATCCTGATCGATCGCGAGGACTTCGTCATTTGTCAAAAGGTTGAGCGTAAACGCGTCAAGCTTGTCCATATCCGCACCGATAAGAAGCGGCGCAGAAAGAAGGCACCATAGAGAAATGTGCGTATACTGTTCGTCAGGCGTTAAATTTGTCGGCCGGGGTTGTCCCCATCCCACATATCCGACAACAAGCATGTCCGGATCGTTCCAATGCCCTGGAGAGGCGTACGGAGCCCATTTGTCCTGAGAAAAGCCGATGCGTGACAACGATTCCCATCTGTCCCTGATGTCGCCCGTCGTCCGCCACGAATTTGCCAGCTTACAGACCTGCGGAATGTTTTCGTACGGCGTATTATTCGAAAGGCTGTAGACGATATCGCGGCCGCTCGCCCGCAATGCTGTGGCCATTTCGGAGGTCTCCGGAACCTCGTTCGGGTTCCAGTCATATTTAAGATAATCGATGCCCCATGCCGCCCATTGGTCGGCATCCGCTTTTGCAAAAGAATATTTGCCGACTGCCCACGGCAGCATTTTTTTATTCAGGTTGCCATGCTTCGGGATGGTCGGAGGAGACCACAACCCCTTCGGGTTTTCTGAACTGCTCCCGATATACGTTGCATAGGACGTCGTCCACGGAGTGGAATAAATGCCCACCTTAAGCCCCATTCCATGAATCGAATCGCAAAGACCCTTCATGTCCGGAAATTTTTCATTTCCCTGAATGCCGTTGAATTGCCCGCCTCTTTTTCCTTGCCAGGAATCGTCGATGTTGATGTACGTCCATCCATGATCGATCAGTCCGGATGCCACCATTGCTCGCGCGCTATGGAGGACATTTTCAGCGGTGACTTTACCTCCCCACACATTCCAGCTATTCCAGCCCATCGACGGCGTTAACGAAATATCATCTCCGACGACGATGCGGAATTTTCTTTCGTCCGTACCCAACGCATTTTTCGCCTGCAATATAACTTTGTACGTTCCGCGCTCCTTTAGTTTACCAGCGATCTCACCAGTGTTGCGATCCACTTTAAGTCCGGTCGGAAGGCCGACGACAGAAAACATCATCGGCCGCTCGCCGGTGGCGGGGATACGATACAGAAATGGCGAACCCGGTCGAACGCCGAAGATCGAAGGTCCATTGATGCGAGGAGACGGGGGCACCGCCGGCGTTCGAATAAGTTCGCTGCCGGGCCTATAGATTTTTTCTGATGTTGTATCTTGCATGGCAGGAGAAGCCGAGGCCACATTTCCCGCTATGATCGTATTTATAAAGAGAAAAACGATAGCCCTTAACGATAACATAGTAATCTTTTGAGAATTAAATTGCTCCATTTGCTTTCATGTCATTTGTTGAAGTTGCACATTGCCGGAATCGCGTCGTTCCCGGATGTTTCTGTTTAAAATCCACCGGCGGAAATCATTCTTTTGGAACTTCGAGAACGACAACCGTATCATAATTGTAGGGTTTTTCCCCCGCCAACGAGATCGTAACATGATCGCCGTCTTGCTTGAATTTCAACGGTGTATGATCTGGATTTGCCAGCATGTACGCGCTGTTCACTTTTTCTTTGACGCCCGATAGCTCGAAGTCGCCCGAAGGCCACTTGAAAATATGGATGAACATTTTTCCTGGCTTTGTCGTACACCGCCATGCAGTGTCGGCATAAAATATTCTATAGCCTTTTGAATCTTTTTTCGTCGTATCCGGGTCGTAAACGCCGAATTCGTATCCGAACGGGGACGGCCCCGCTCCATAAATCGACTCTCCGTTCACTTTCAACCATCGGCCCACCGCGCGCAAATTATCTTGGCTTTGCTGAGGAATGATGCCTTCCGACGTCGGACCTACATTGAGAAGATAGTTGCCCCCCTTGCTCACGATGTCGACGAGCTTAAAGGTGATGTCCTCGGGGGACTTCCAATCTGTATCGTCCTTTTTATAGCCCCACGTGTGGTTTATCGTAGCCGGCACCTCCCAATCTTCGTGAACGACTTCGTTGGGAATGCGGTTGTCTCCCATCGAACGGTAATCGCCGGCAATCCCGAGGCGACCGTCGATCAAGCAGGCCGGCTGTAATGAATGAACGATGTCGACAAACTGTTCTGCTCGTTCTTTTGTCATCATCCGCGGTGTATCAAACCAAATAAGGCAGATCGGTCCGTACCCCGTGAGAAGTTCCTTGACCTGCGGTTCCGCTTTGCTCCTCAAATATTGGTCGAAGTCTTTGAGCGAATCCGGGCCGAAATCCCATGTGTTTCCAGCGCCGTTGGGTTCGTGCCAGTCCTGTGCCTGCGAATAATAAAATCCGAATTTGATCCCGTGCCGCGCACACGCTTCGGAAAGTTCTTTGATCACATCGCGTTTGAACGGCGTCGCGTCCACAACGTTGTACTTGCTCACCTTGGAATGGAACATCGCGAACCCGTCGTGGTGCTTGCTCGTGATGACAATATATTTCATGCCGGCGTCCTGAGCCATCTGCACCCATTCGTCTGCGTTGAATTTCACCGGGTCGAATTGCTTCGCGAGCTGTTCGTATTCTTTCACCGGAATTTTCGCATGGTTCATGATCCATTCGCCGATCCCGGGGATCTGCTGACCCTTCCACTCGCCCGCCGGAATGCAGTAGATGCCCCAATGAATGAACAAGCCGAACTTCGCTTCCCTGAACCACTGCATCTTTTCGTCTTGCGTCATTGTTTGAGAAATTGTTGTGCCTACTGTCGCGAGACACACTGTGATCAGGATGATCAATCTCGATATCGTGTTGCCGTAAAAATAAGCCGTAAATTGCTTCATGATTAGATCACCTCAATTTGTGTTTGATCGTGAATTTTTAAATGTATCGGGACTGCTCGATTCGTTATTCAATCACCGGAGCAGAGCCGAAGCGCACCAGAGAATGGGGGCCTGGCCGTGCATGTCTCCCACATTCCGCTTGCGGTCGAGATAATATTGCACATCGCTGTTTTTATTCGTCCCCTCGCAGACCTCGTGAACGTCCGCATTCTCATCGATGTACGACACAAGGCCGAGCCACCCTTTCCGCGCAGCCGGGCCGTACGTCTGTGCGTCGAGCCATCCGCTCTTGACTCCGGTGATCATTGCGAACGTGAACATCCCCGTGCACGACGTCTCGGACCAAGAGTCCGATTTGTCGATGAGTTGATGCCACATCCCGTTTGCGTCCTGAAATTTGAGGAGCGCCGCCATCATTTTCTTATATCCCTCGAGAATCCTTGCGCGCCTCGGATTGTCGGCAGGCAAGCTGCGCAGCAATTCGGCCATTCCTGCGGCAACCCAGCCATTTCCCCTTCCCCAAAAAAATGGAGCACCTGGTGCGTGGAAAAAAAGGCCGTTAGGTTGTTGCAATGAATCGAGATAGACCGACATTTCGAGAGCGGCGCGGTCGATGTATACGGGGTTGCCGGTAGCGCGATATGCTTGCGTTTGCAGTGAGGTGATCATAAACATATCATCGATCCACATACGCGTCTGCGGACTCAGGCGGTCGGGTCTCGGGTTCTCCCATTGTTTATCTGCAATAAATTTTCCAAGATCGAAGCTTCGAGGATCTTTTGTCAACAGGTATACCTCAAACGGAACGATGCCGAAAACCGAATGGTCGACGTGGTCCGGTTTTGGAACGAGACTGTCTACCGGCGGTGACAACAGCGGCTCGTAACGTTTAATAAGCCGCGACATCATGCCGTGGTCGCCGCTCAGATCCGCAAAAGTCAATGCCCCGTACCACGTGCAGCACTCCGGGTATCCGAGCACGCGTGGCGGAGTAGTCCTTCCATACCCTCCGAACGGACTCGCGACAAAACGTTCGGCGACACGCTTGCCAATTTCGCGCGGAGATTTCCCTGCCGGCCACAATTGAAAGTACCCGCCGGAATCCTGCTGTGCCGCGAGACAGAAACTGAAAATCGATGTCACGGCAATGATCGCTGCCGATCGCATGGCGACAGGGAGCGGTGATTCATTCGTCATTTTCTTCTCCTGCATACGACAATCATTTCAAAAGCAGCATCTTTCCTGTTTGCTTGAAGTGTCCGGACTCCATTGTATAGAGATAAGGGCCGGTTGCAACGCTGTTGCCCTGCGAATCTTTCCCATCCCATGCGACAGTATATCTTCCCGATTCGTACCACCTGTTGGCGAGGTCGACGACCTTTTGCCCTTGAGAGTTGTACACGGCGATCGTGACGTGCCCGGCGATCGGAATGTCGAATGCAATCGTGGTCGACGGGTTGAACGGATTCGGATACGGCGCGGAAAGACTGTACTCGGTCGGAACCCCGTTCTTGGGAACATCGCCGACTTTCGTGCCGTCGTTCTGCAATGTATAAATGTAGCTGTTGCTGCCGTTGTACCCGACGAGATACACTTCTCCCTCTTCGTCCGCTCCGAATGAAGAAATATCTTGAGCGGAGGTCGCTAAAAGACTATTTCCCTGCACAACGCCGTTTGAATACTCAAGTCCCCATACAGCCTTGTATCCGTAATCGCCGTAAATGTACATTCCCTGAAGATCCGGAAGTTTGGTGCCGCGGTAAACATATCCACCAATAATGACCACCGTGCTTCCTTTTCCATCGTGGGTATACTCAAAAACAGGCATCGTCAGACCAGTCGTATCACAGTTTGGACCGTTGAAGCAATACGTTCCTTCCATAATGCTCCAGCCTAAATTGCATCCTTTTGTGACGATGTCGATTTCTTCGGCCTCTTTTGCGCCGGCGTCCGCAAGCCAAAGATTTCCGGTCACCTTGTCAAAGCTAAACCGCCATGGGTTCCTTAACCCGAGCGCATAAATCTCTTCTTTCCACCCGTTGGCGTTTCCGACAAAAGGGTTGTCCGACGGAATGCTGTACTGAAGGCCCGGATCCTGATGATCGACGTCGATGCGCAGCACTTTGCCGAACCACGTCGTCATTTTTTGGCCGTTCATGAACGGGTCGTTCAAAGTCGATGTCTCCTTGCCGTCGCCGAAGCTTATATATAAATAACCGTCGGGACCGAATGCGATCTGTCCTGCGTTATGATTGTCCCATAATTTTTGGATCGCCAGGAGGACTCGTTCGGAAGAAGGATCTGCGGAGTCGGGGTTGGTGGCCGACACATGAAATTCCGAAACGGTGAGCATCATAGCACCGGCATAAACGCTGTCTCTGATGTTGCCGGCGATCGTATCGGTGTAGCACACATAAAATTTTCCGTTCTCGGCATAATGAGGATGGAAGGCGATTGAAAGCAGTCCAGGCTCACCCGACGGTTGAGTGGAGGATACTTCGTAGGCGATGTTAAGAAAAGTTTTTCGGCTTGTTGTCGTGACAGAAGGGTTATTCGGAAAAACATATACTCTTCCCGGCCGCTCGGTGACAAAGATCCTATCTGTTCCATCGCCAGCATTTGTGAGGAACGTAGGCTGACTGAACGCAAGGTTGGAAAACGTTCTGACTAATTGTTTGCCGAGAATGCGGTTCACTGTTTGTGCCTGAGTAAATTGCAAAGAGCCTGCAAGAAAAATTCCCAACACGATACTTGCACGAGAAAACATTCTGCGGCCTTTAGAATCGTGATGGTGGTTCAGTTTTTTGATTGTCTTCATGATTATCCAATTAGTGCATGTTTAAATTGAGCGGGGACCGTACCCGCACGGACGACGATAATGTGTTCTCCTTTTTTGGTCGGAAATGTCAACAGCGATCCGCTTAAACTTTCTTCCTTTTCGCCGTTGCGATACACGGTGACGCCGGCTTCCCCCCACGGATTTTGTAAGCGGCATTCTCCTCCGACCTGTGATCGCAGCTCAACGAATTCAATTTGACCGTTCCGCTGGGACGAACTCACGAGAAATCCGCCTCGAGCGAGCAAATCGAACTCGGCATCCCATTCTTTCGGCCATGATGCGAACACTTGAATGACCGGATCATCGCCGGGATTTTTCGACGTATTGGCAAGCAGAGAAGAATGAACGCCCGACGTCAAGCCGCCAATATGTTCCGCATCGATCGCGCCGGGACCCTCGCGCAATCTCAGACGGTTTCTGAATATTTGTCCGCCGCCGATTCCCGTCGTATCGATGAATCCGCCGGTCCGGTCAAAATTGAGGAACATGCTTTTCAATTCTTTTTCCGAACCCATCGGCTCGATTGCGCCGGGGCCGCCGTACACAAACGCTCCATAGCCCCCACGGCCTCTGCCGAATCGGCGAGGACGCTCGGGCAGCTGCACAAGGTTATCAACGATATCTTGCCAAAGCGGCCGGAGTTCCTCATCGACGCCAAGAATTTCGGACGCACGGATCGCAAGCGGAAAGATCATCTTTATCGCGTTTATTTCGTTCGAAGGATCCGACCCGTTCCAATCGCTTTCACCGTTATTCACATGATGAATATGATATTTACCGTCGGCCTCTTTCTTGAAGTTCGGGAAGTTTCGATAGAATTCAGCCGACCCTTTGATCATCGGATATGCCCGGTCGCGAAGCCATGCAGTGTCCATCGTAAACTCGTAACGCTGCCAATAGAGCGATGCGATCTTCGCTCCCGACGCAAGAATGTGAGTGCAATGACCGAAGATACCGTCAACGGCATCCGGAGAGGAAAAACGTTGTGGTTGGGTGGATGCTTTCGTCGGCACGATGTAATGTCCTTGATCCCACGTTCCGTCGTCCTCGAAATTCCAACGCGCATGATGACGCGTCTTCGTTTCGATGAACCATTGAAATTTTGCGGAACGCTGGTCGTACGGCTTCCGGACCAACATGAGGTCTTGCAGCTCGGCAGCGATATCGTCGGGCAATTTTTCAAGCCCATCGAATGCGACAATTTCGGGTATCCAGATGCCCTTCGACCCCCACTGTTGCTGCGCAGCGATCGCGCACGACTCGTACATCCCGCTGTACATCGAGAACATCGGGTCCATCAACTCCATCCTGTTGGCAGGCATGAGATTGCTATAATAGGCGCTGGTGTTCGCCCACCAATACTCGGAACCCCACCGGCGCATATCTCCGTTGGTGTTGAAAAGCAATCCGCCAAACCTCGGTGGATATTTCCCGAGGGAGGTCGAACCCATGATGTAGAGAAAGTACGTATAGTTTTGTTCGACGAAGTCGGCCTGTCCGTCGCCGCTGTGCATATGGACAAACCCTTTCGACCAAAAATTATCCCACCATGCGTCATTCTCCTTTTGAAGCGCTGAGAAAGCTTTTCCGTTCACAGCGTTCAATTGTGCCAACGCCAGCCCGGCAATATCTTGCTTCGGGTCGAAGCTTGCCGCGCTTGCAATAAGGATCATGAACTTTCCGTCCGCCGACGCTGCAGAAAGTTGCGCCGTCGATTCGTTTAAAAACCGCGCCCGCGATTTTCTGCCGACGACCTGAATTGCAACGGACGATGCTTTATAATACTCATGCTCTTGATAGCGCTGTGTGAGAATAATTCTCCCATTGTCGATGAGAAGCTGCGACGTTGCGGTATGCTCTGCTGTATGGATTTCGACGGAGTGGGTTTTTGCAAGCTCGTAACTTTTATTATAGATGCATTCGATCGCAAACCGAAGCATCCTGAGGTCGACATTGACGGCAGAAGGCGTTTTCCTATGGTCGTCGATTTCAACTGCTATCACGTCTTTCCCGTGTAGCGCAAAAACTTTTGCCGTGACGCCGCGGCCTTGGGCGATCATAAGACCGTCGTATACGGAGAGATGTTGCCTGAACTCCTTCCCCTCAAACACATCGTCTCCCGCATCGACGAGGTTAATATCGACATACCCGCAACTGCTCCCGTAATCGCTGTCCGCGCGGGGAAAACTTACCGACGCCGCGTCGCAGGCAAAAACGTCCACCCGATTAATCTGGAATTTTAGCGCGGAAGAGGTCGTCCACACAAGGCTTCCTGTGACGCCGTTACCGATCGGCAACCCTTCTTCGCTCCGAGTTGCGGGCGTGGTGTATGTCAAATCTGCTCTCGAAACTAATTTTTTTAAATTCACTTTCAGCAAATCTCCGTCGCCCTCCGCACATCGTGCAGAGGCAGTGAGAACGACGATGTAGACAATTGTCATCGTCAAAGAACGCATAAATCCGGGATTTGATATTCTCATGGTGTTTCTCCAAAATCTGAAATAAATGAACCAACGCCGTGGCGGTTCATTCACATTGTGTTACTTTGCTTTTGCCGTGTTGCTATAAGCAGAATTGCCGCCGGCATTCTCACTCCTTATCCGATAATAACAGAGAAATTGATTGCCGATGTTCGTGTCATCGTATGATCGTACCTCTCCCTTTGCCATTCCAAGAAAAGACCA
Source organism: Bacteroidota bacterium (assembly GCA_035500675.1). GTDB lineage: Bacteria > Bacteroidota > Ignavibacteria > UBA10030 > UBA8401 > JAGVPT01. Next base: position 50,142 of record DATJXA010000066.1, read on the forward strand.
GCGGTTTCCATCCATCGACCGTTCGACCCTAAACTGCCCGGCTTTGACACTATCACACGACCAGCTCAGATGCACCACACTAGAGGAGGGACTGGCCACGCGCAGCGCAGTCGGAACCGGCGGGGCGGGCAACGTTTCTCCTTCTGCAAGATAGATGTCGGCAAAAAGAACAGACTCGTCGCGCAAGTAAGGCAAAGCTTTTAGACTGCGATACAATCCCCACTTCGGTTTGTTCCACGTTGCGCCCGGCCTCCATAAGATGATGTCGGGGTTACTGTAATGGAGCATCAGCGAATCGTCGCTCACTCGCCGGAGCGTGAGATCGATGGATCCATGCGCCTCATATTTCACCCGTTCAATCGCTTCGACCCAGGTCCCTTTGAACGGCGCTAGGTCGACTTCCGCCACAACTCCGCTTCCTTGCTCGCCTTTAGGCGCCGTATAAATGACCTGAAGCTTGTCCGGAGTGCCATAACGCGGCGTGATCGTGATGATCGGCGCCCCCGCTTGCGGGCCGTTTCCCGCTTTTATCTGGTGAATGTGACAGAACATCGGGGAGGCTTGAAATCCGGAATCAAGTTTAAATTTCCAGCGGTAGGTGTGCGTTTCTCCGAGCTCACCTCGCATCGTTGCTGGCGAAGCAAGTGTGTCGGTAGTAATTTCACAGCGTTGGCGGTCGAAATTTTTGCAGCGATCGTTGTCGATATCTTTATGGAGCGTGAACGCGAAGACATGTTCCTTCAGGCCGCCATCCCATTGCTCTGTAATATGACGAACGGGATGGATGCAGTCGGGAAGTTCGAGAATGTACCCCATCGACGTAATCCTCTTGTAAGCATCCCCCGTACTGTCCGCCCCCATGAAAATTTGAGACTGAGCCGTTGCACATGATACAAACGCAAGCAGCAGTGCGGGCACGGCGACGATTTTTCCCATGTTCATAACGCTCAATTTATCGTTACTCTGACAAGTCCAGTTCTGGCTTCACCTCATACGTTCCATTATTCCGATCGATCGTCACGGTCGTTCCGTCCGAGAATGTGGTGCGTTCTCTCTTATGGTCTTTATCCAGAAATTCATGATTGGTCATCTCGAGCAGCGCTACCCGTTTGTGCAATGCGACAATCGCGCGCAAAAAATCCATCGCTTTTTTGTTCTCGATGTCGTGCGGCAGGTCAGGATACGCTCCATTCAGGAGACATCGAAGAGGGTCTCTCATTCCACCTTCGGGCGTGAGCACGGCGTCGTGATACACAAGCTCATACAGCGGGACAGAGATGCATCGACCGCCTGCCGCATCGGTCGTGTAGTCGACGTATGGGATCACCCAATCGGAACCGGCTTCCGTTCCGACCACGCCAAGGTTTGCGCGGACCCAATCGAAACACCGGGCCCGATACTCCATGCATTGAGCCCGTGTCAGCGGATGTTCGGGATTGAAATCTTCTGTGGGCGGAACATAACCGAACACATCCAAGTAACTTCCTTCGGTCTTGATTCCGTGTTCCAAGATCAGTTGATAATTTTTAATAAGGTGTCCGAGTGCATAACGCGCATCGAGATACGTCATTGCACCCCCATCCCAATGGTCCATAAACGGGAGGTATCCCTCTTTCCAGAAACCAAACCGCGTTCCCGGAAATGCTGTAGCCGGAGTGACGGTATCTTGTTCGTGAATGGCAAATTGTCGGTCGAAGGATGGCGCGTCCGTATAATAATCGCGGTACTGGTCGTGAAGGTCATAGATATAGCCAAGTTCCTTGCATGCGTCGGCCCAGCGTTTGAGTCCATCCCATCCTCCGGCCTCGGGAGCTGGCGGCAATGCGTCCGGATGCTGACGGTCGTACCCCATGTACGGCCAGCCGGTCAGCGTGACACATAGTCGAGCGATCCCCTTCGCTTTATATGCGCGGAGCTGTTTGATCCGTTCGTCGAATGTCGTCACTTCATAATTCTTTCCAGGGTTTGTTGTATCGTAGCGAAATCCGCCGGGCCTGTAATTTCTTTTTGCCGACATTCGGATTTGCGGAGTGCCGATCAGTTCAGCGACAAGCGGATCGCGTGCAATCTTTTCTTTGAGCGACACAAACTGCCCCTTGTCCATGACATATCGCCGATACCGTTTTGCCATCGTTACATAATTGCCTTCTGGAATAAAGCAAAAGCGCACAGAACGCATGTATGCGAGCCTTCCGAGCGATTCTCGCCACCGGGGGCCTATCACCGTGGGGCCGCCGGCGGGGTGGTTGAATTTGTATGCCGCATCGTCGGGAGTTTCGACGATCACCACCATTGCCGACTTGCCTTTCTGAAATCCCCACCAGGACATCGACCAACATTCGATGAGATTGCTCTCGACAAAACTCTTATCCGTTCCGCCATGGTTGATCGGATCGTAGGCCTCAGGCCAGTTGCGTGGGAGCAAATTGCCTCTGCCGTTGCTCAATGCAGTGTAGTCGACATCGCTCGCGTCCAATTCTTTCGGCCAGTCCAATTGCCAAACGGACGCGTCATGTTCGACGGCTGCGATATCGCAGACCACATCCTCATCCTTCCCTTCCAGACACACGGTGAGACTCAACGCAAGGCCGGGTATAATGGCGGCAGCTGAAAGGCTGCTGCTGTGAAATTTGCCCAACGTTATTTTTATGCCCGTTTTAAACCCTGCGTCGTACGGTTTGATCTCAATGCTGCCGGCATCTGCAAGACGGACGAAAAACTTTTTCTCCTGGAACTGGACTATCATGTCGCTGTCGTCCGATGCGACCATCCTCCACGGCACTCCATGGGCGTCGATAATCATGCCGAGGTCCGATTCGTTCACTCGAATGGTGTTTTTCTTCCCCGCGATGACCCACGCGCCCGCAGGGTGAGTCACTGTCACCAACGGCGCACCCCATTGATCCCGCGGAAGCACTTGCGCATCACCGAGATGAAGGAGCAGAATGGATGCAATTGATAGGAAAAGGAGATTGCTGATATTTCTCATTTCATTCTCCCAATGCGGCGAGCATAAGGTTTGCGACAAAACGATTGCCTTCCGGATTTAAATGCACGCCATCGACCGTCAACACCCCTTTTTCTTTATCCTCAGGGTTGTTTGCGGAAAGATATTCAACAAAGGCCTTGTGGAGGTCGCAGAGTTGGCAGTCCATTTCCTTCGCCACGCGGCGGCTGATGGAGACGTATTCTTCGAGCATGCCGTCCTGAGCATTCCCGTGGTTTTTTTTCTCTCCGATGACGCTTGGCGTGCAGAGAATAACGCGCGCCCCGCCTTTCTGAATTTTCTCTATAATATCTTTAAGCCCGCTCTCGTATTGTTCTTTTGTCGTTCCTCGGTTTTCCTTCCAATGCCACACGTCGTTGATCCCTATGTAAATGAAAACCAGCGTCGGGTGTTTTTCGAGAACGTCCCGATCGAGCCGTTGCTGGAGGTCGGGAACTCTGTTGCCGCTGACCCCGGCCCCGATGACTTCAATACCCCAACCGGGATGCTTTATTGAAAGTGTGTCGCTGATCAACGTTACAAAACCGTCCGGCTTTACGCCTGCATGAGTAATCGAATCGCCGAGGAAAATAATACGCTCGCCCTTTTGAACTCTCACAAGGTTGCTCGCGCATGCCGAGATGCCAAGCAGTGCAGCGATCCACAAGGTCTTTCGGATCGATTGAAAATTAATGTTGTGTGTGTTCATTTGTCTTTTTCCTCAATTGAATCAAAAACGTTTCATTGAAGAACGGGCGAGTTCCTGGCCACCAGGCCCTTCACATCTTCGAAGCGCGACGGACGAACGCCGGGAGCGACATGCGCTTTAAAATTATCGATCTCGAGGCCATTGACGTCGACACAGACGATGGGCGGACGGAAATCCTCGCGCTCGACCATGAGATTCATATCCGCCAACTCAAGCCCCGTCACGTGCCGCGCAAAAACGCCGTACGCAGGCGTGATCCCGATTTTGCTCGGCTCGGGATATCCCTTTCCCAATTCCGGCGGAACGCGATCGGCATCCTCCTTCGTCCCGCCTCCTTTGAAAGAGATCAAAATATTCTGGAGCCGCACATTTTCGATCGGATCGTCCGGCATTCCGGTGATGTGAACGCCGCTCATCGAATCAACGCCTGTCGCGATGACGTCGGAGATGAAAATATTACGCGCAATCCCCATGGTGAGACTGTCCGGTCCCCGATTGCGCTTGCCAAGTGTGATGTAGATCGGATAGCCGCATACGTTCATCATGGTAATGTTCGAGATGCTGATGTTTTCCATAATGCCGCCGTCGACTTCTTCGAGAGCGAGCCCCCGGCAATCGCGGAAGGTGCAATTGGAAACGGTGATGTTCCGGAACCCGCCGTTCGATTCGGTGCCGAACTTGATCCGCCCGGTTTTCGACCTGCTGGGCCTCATCGTCCCGTCAAGCAGCGTCCCTTCCTCGTAGCCGGAAACCTGGCAATTCACGATCGTCACGTTCTCGGTGATCATGCGTCTGCCGAGGGCGAAGCTGCTCTTGGGGCACAGCCCGTCATCGTTAGGAGAATTGATGCGGCAGTTCGACACCGTTGCGCTCTGCACGCAGTCCAGATCGATGCCGTCGCGGTCGGTATCGATTGTAACGTTATCGATGGTCAGATTTTTACAGCCGGTCACAAGGATTGCAAAGTGACCGCCGTGAAAAATTGTGATATCACGAATGAGAACATGGCGACATTCTTTAAGCGCAACAGCTTTGTCGCCGAGAACGATCGGCCCGCCGCCGACTTCTTTGTCCTTCCGTGTGAGCCCGCCTCCGTTGATCATCCCGTATCCAGTGATCGAAACGTTCTCAAGGTTTTCCCCCCACAGAAGGCTATTATGAAAATAGGTATGACCGCCGTCCTGGTATGCTCTGCCCTCGAATGGCTCGGGGGGATCGTAGGCATTTAACTCCTGCGGAGCGCCCAGGATCGTTGCGCCGGCATCGAGAAAGAGATTGATATTGCTCTTGAGATGGATGCTGCCGGATAAATACGTTCCGGCCGGCACGTCAACGGTACCTCCCCCTTTTTGAAAGCATGCTTCAATTGTTTTATTGATCGCCGGGCTGTCGAGAGTTTTTCCGTCGCCGAGGGCGCCGAAATCTCTCACATTGAATACGGCCTGCGCGCGCAACGACGCATTTAGCAGAAGTGCGATGGAAAGCACAGTCAAAAAATATTTGAACATTGTCATTGTCCTTTTTAAAAGTGAAACTGGACGGCGGGAAGTTTATCCTTCAACGAACCGTTATTTTTACGACCGCGGCAGTTGCGCCCGGCACTGTAACTGCGAAATCATTTTTTCCATCGGATTTCTCTAATGGGGTCCACCGTCCACTCCATGTCTCATCTTCGTTTATCTGAGCGCCTCCGAGCATGATGCCTGATTTTGCGGCGATATCTCCGTGCGGAGCTTCCAGAAAGATCGTGCTGCCTTTCCTAAAAGGATCCCTTGATGCAATGGTAACGATTGCACTCCTTGCTTGCGGACCGCTTTCTCTATTGATGATCGTGATGTACAACGATTTGTCTCCCGATGCAACTCCGTACACCGAAACCTGAACGCTGTCGCTATTCGATATCAGCCGCACCGGGACGATCGAGCCATGACATCCAAGGTCGAACGCTTTTATGGCATAGCCGAGAGGATGAACCGTATAACCTTTCGGAGAAGTCCAGAAAACTGCATAACGGCAGGGATTTGTCCCTCCTCCCGCCGCCACGCTGTCGCCCGTGTGAAAATTTAAACCGATCGCTCCGTGTGCGGCCCACCAATAAAGGTAATCGAGTCCCCAAAGGGCGGAAGCAAAAGTATCGCTGACGTCCGGCGCTCCACCGTTATAGAAATTGTTCGTCTCTTCGATCCTGTATGTCAAACCTTGCGCACGAACAGCCGGAACGAAAGAGTCATAGAACGCTTGATACGATTCTTCCCATGACGAAGAGAGCATTGCCCGTCGCGCCGCAGATTGATCCTGAACCTTCATACCGTTTCCCCCGGGGTATGCGTGCTGCGCAATGAATTTGATTCGTCCAGAATTGCCAAAGTCGGATGCAAATTCGCGGCACCATTCCGCTTTTCCCGGCGTGGAACAAGGCCCGCAAAACATCGCCTCGGAGGCGTTCTGCGGCTCGGTAATGCGGTCGACGTACCTCTTCCATTCATCGCGGTAAGCCGGATATTCTTTTGCAAAAACGTTCGGTTCATTACCGATCGCAAAGCAAGAGAGTTCAGATGCATAGCGACGCATGATATATGCCGCCGTTTCCGCTGCGTTGTCTGCATTGCCTTCCTTCAACCGCAATGTATAAATGATCTTTACCCCCGCAGATTTTGCAAAACCAAAAAGGTAATCGATGTCCGTGTGAGTCGGGATCGGTACTGTTTGACGATCGGCTGTGTTTCCGCCGATTCGAATGTTTTTAATTCCCAGGAGTTTGATTAAAGCGATGAGCCCGTGATTTTCGGAGCTAAAAAAATGACCTCCCGTTTTATCGGTGAGCATTTTTTCGGTTTCGAAACTTAATCCCATAAAATCTGCTGGAACTTCAGCAATCATTTGTTTGGTGTCGACATACGCAGTAACCGGGGACTGCGCTTTTACTCCCGATGCATATACGCCCATTGCGACTGCAAAAATCAATTTTAAAGATGCTTCGGGTCTTTTCATTTTCTTTCGGATGGTCCTGCCGTAGGTAACAGACTTAGGCGGGGAGTGTTTTCGTGCGTTCAGATGTCAGCAATGGGGATATGCGGAACCCCAAATGCTACGAAATTAGGTTTGGGTATCCGCAAGAATAATACAATCTTCTGGCACAGCTCCGAGTGCAACGAAAAGCACAGCCACGTTTGAGGCTGAGATGTTATGAGTAAAAACGGGGCTGAGCGATTTCGCGCTCAGCCCCTTGTCCCACATTACTTCAGCAACATCATTTTCTTCGACGCGAACGTGCTTCCGGATGACAACCTGTAGATGTACACTCCGCTGCTTAGTTTGGAAGCATCGAAGGTCACCTCGTGCGTGCCTGCCGCCATCTTGGAATCAACCAGCGAGGCTACCTCTTGGCCCAGAATATTGAATACCTTCAACGACACATTTCCGCTTTGCGGTAAGTCAAAGCTGATCTTTGTCGACGGGTTGAAGGGGTTAGGATAATTCTGGTGTAAGGAGAATGTCGTCGGAATTGTCTGTTTTCCGGACGGTTCGACGTTCGTCAATGCCCATGCCGCTTTCGCCGATGGATACCAATTGAGATCGCCTGCCGGGAATCCGCCCGATGCGCCGGTATATGCAGCTGCCGTCGTTTGATACGTTAGGTTTAGCGTATCTTTGTAGTAGGTCCATCCCGGACGATAAAAATCGATGTCTGTCGTGAAGCCCGTGTTCACTTTTTGTTTGTTTGCGCCCGCGGGAAGCCAGTACCACGTACAGAAAGGAACCAAATTCCTTGTCGGATGTGCGAAGGTAATTGTTTCCTTCGTAAACGCTTTTGTAGAATCCTTTCCTAGTTGAGAATTAATATAATAAGACAAAGGAAGCAGGTTACCCAACCCGGCAGCGGCATGCGTATCATACCACGCCTGTAGCGCTGGCGTCACAGAATAAAAATTCCCTGACACGTACCATTTTGCGTCGGTCTTCGGTATTCCTAAACTGTCGGGGTAATTGGTCGGGGGCACGCATCCTACGAAATACATACGGAATGAACCGCTGGGCCCACGCTCGTTTGGATCTCCAAACTCAGCCTCGCGTACGGCGTCGGTACTGTCGTACCCAAGTGCAAAGTTATCCACAAAGACGTTGTTCGTGATGATAACCGTCTTTCCTAAGATGCCAAGGCCGAGACAGCCATGCATAGACATTGAATTGACGACGGTATTATGGTCAAACATGAAATAACCGATACCTCCAACGCTCGCGTAATGTCGAACGATGCGATCCGTTCCATCCGTGAATGTACAATTCTGGAGCGTCACACTATCGACCGATACGTTGCGCAAATCGAGCGGCCTCCCGTTGCCGATGTTCGTTGCCCATAAATTTCCAGACTGCGCGAACAGTGAATTTGTAATCTTCACCGTGTGCAATGCAACGCTCGTTTGGACAGTCGCGCTCTTCCCGGCGACCAGCATACAGCTATCAATCCCGAGATGTAAATTTAGCGCATTCATAAGCACGATGTTCGTCGGTGCCGGAGAAAGAGGTGCGTTAGGAATCAATTGAGCGTAGCCCACCATTGCCAACCCTGTAAGGTACAGGTCGCCGTGTGCTTCGAACATTGTTGCCGGATAGGCTCCTGTACCGATATTTTGGTATTCATAAACGACCGGAGGATTTCCGGATCCGTATGCTGCCCTCACCCGGAGTGTCCAGCCGGTGTTAAGGATCTTCGTGTTGACGAGATAGACGCTGTCCCTTTCCAGGACGTAGATCCGAGAGCTGTCATTTCTGGCGCCGGATGCCGTCGTGTCGCCGGCAATGACGTCGTTCAAAAAGCCGGCCGAGCCAACGCCTCCTACAAGCATTTCATGCTGGCTGAAGCTCAGGCATGGCAGCAGCAGAACAAAAGCCGCTATTGTTAAAATGGTTCTCATTGTTACCTCCTTGTAATTAATGAGTACGGTGGATTATGGTGATGTTGAATCTGGAGCTTAAAACGTTCGTCCATTCTTTTATAGATCGATTCTAACCCCAAGGTCTGCGCCAAAACCATACTTATTGTTCGTATTCGGCAGATCCCACTCGGGATGGTAGCGGTCTACATAACTGTTACCCTCTTGCGCGTTCGTGATATTATTAAGATTCAATAGAACGGAGATGTGATCTGTTATTTTTTGTTTTAGAGCGATGTCAATTTTTGTGAAACTGTCCTCTACGATGTCGCTCCGACTATCTGAAGAAAAGCTGCTGTTGTAGCTTCCTTGGTAAAAACCTGAAATCCTGAAGGAAAAACCGTCAATATCGTATCCCAGCGAGGCATTCCCGAAAAATTCAGGCTGGTCCTCCAATTTTTCCTTCTTCTCAACGATGACATTGACAGGATTGGGAATTTTTCCTACGAAAGGAATGGTGACATACGTTGTTTCGATCGAGGAAGTCCACAAGTATGCTTGTGAACGAACGATAGAGAAATTGTAGTTTAGCACGATATTTTTCAGATAGCCCGGCAGAAATCCGAAGTTCGCCTGATGTTCAACTTCAAAACCCCAGACAAGAGTCGGATGTGTAGAATTGTATGGAGCTGTCAGATCATATCCGGTATTGACCGGCCACGGATCTTTCCATTTGAGGCCCAAAGTGTCTATGGCGGCTTGGCTTTGAACGGGAACCCCATTTACGATGTGGTACATGTTCTTGATTACTTTATAAAAAGCAGAGACGGAAAAAAGTCCGATATCGTTTCCATAGAATTGAGTCTGAAGTTCATAGTTCCACGCATCGGCATTCTTAAGGTCAGGATTGCCCAGTGTTAAAACATCGCCGCTTGCCGATTGCGCCACGTACTTTGCCAGACGCATATTGAAATCTGGTCGAGCAATTGCTTCATACGCAGCGAGCCGAATGTTCATAAAATCTAACGGGCGGACAATTCCCTGCACATTTGGAAGGACGATCGTTTCCGAATGATTCGCTGTTGTGTCATGCAATATCCCTTGCGGGAATGGGAATCCGCTGATGGGATTTGGCGTAAACTTCGAGGTGTAATCATTATTGTCGGCTTCAATGCGAGCCCCCAGGATGAGAGACACTTCGCGGCCGAAGTTGAACGTATTCATGGCATAGCCCGCGGAGACTCTTTCGGTGATGCTGTATCCATTTCCGTCAACTTGATTGTCCCTGTAATATTCCGGCTCTCCGCCTGACGCATCTGTCACGCCGTTGATATTGAGTTGGCGCCACAGTTCCAAGGCGTCTCGGTCGATGAGTGGGTATAAAGAATATTTTCCATAAATTGAACGCGACGGCGGATTGGGGTCGAGAAAATTTGAGAAGATGACCCGTCCTCCCACAAGCTTGTAATTTAAAACTCTCGGATCTTTGGGCCCGATCGATCCGTCGGGCAAACGTTGTAGCGTGGGATAGTTATACAGGTAATAGTTAGCCCGAAATTCTTCTTCCTGGTCGGTCCGGCTTACCTGCCGGTACTTACCTCCAAATTTAAATACGCCTGAAAGGTTGTCTGCCAGAGAGTATTCTTTTTTCAGGTCGAGCGAGCCTGTATATTCGTTATCGGCGTTCGCCTGATAATAATCATTCGCTTGATTAAGAATCGCTGCGTTAAAATTGTCGAACGCATACGGCACCCAATCCTCGACGGGACCTTTCAGAAGGTTGGTCGGTACATCTTTCATGCCAGACGAGGGGGTGGAAGATTCCGTAAAGTTTAGTTCAAAGTCATACGGGTCGTGACTTTGCGACCGCGCAAAAGCCGCATTCCATGTTTCCTCGAAGCCCAGTAAATAATTGTCGCCATGCAGCGACGTATTAAACGTTGAGATGTCTGTCGTGCGATCGCGATAATCGTATGCAACGCCGCCATTCGGCACGTATGTTCTATAGGAGGTCAGGTAGTCGCGGGACGTTTGATCAAAGACCGTATTAAATCTCACCGACCCGCTGTCCGGCGTGTCATAATCAAAAAGCAAGCTTCCCCCTCCACGTTTTCGGATCTCATTTGTATATATCGGCTCAAACTGAGTTATCTCATAGTCATTTCCGCTTTTAAACCCGGTGAGGTCGTACGTGTAATCTGTCGATTCGTTACTGCGGATAAGCCGCTCAAGATTCCCGGAGGCTTGAATGCCGAGACGGTCGTCGAAGAAGCGTTCGCCGTACCGGCCGGAAAAGTTATACTGATTTGTCGACTTATCGAGGGCGTTGTAGGAGCCAATCGGTTCAAGACGAAGGAGGCGTTCCGAAGGAGCTTTCTTTGTCACGAGGTTTACCGTTCCAGCAATTGCGTCGCCGTCTTTATCTGCGGTGAGCGCTTTTGACAACTCAATCCCCGCAAGCGACCCTTGTGCGATCGTGCTCAAGTCGACGCCCTGATCGTTTTCGTCTGTCGACGCAATTCTCACACCGTCAACAGTTACGGTAGAGAACTTCGGGCTCATCCCGCGGAGAACTACTTGACTTGCCTCGCCACCGCTCCGCAAAAGTGAAACGCCCGGCAGTCTGCCGATGGCCTCCGCCGCGTTGGCATCGGGCAGCTCCTGGATCTTTTCTTCCGAAACGACATTCTCGATTGTCGTCGCGGTGAGCTGTTGGTTGATCGCGGCCATTTGCCCGCTCATTTGGCCCGTGACAACAACCTCTTTACCCCTGATGATCGCCGGTTTCAGGAGGACATTCAATTGTATCGAAGTGTTTTTTGTGAAATCAACGTCGATCGTTTGCGGCTCATATCCGATACAAGATACTTTTACGCGGAACGCTCGCTGCGGAATTCCCGTGATCCGATACTCACCGTCGATATCTGTCGCGGAGCCGATGGCCGTGCCGGTGAGAAATACGTTCACACCGATGATGACGTCGTGTGTGGTAGAGTCAGTGACCACTCCTTGCAGCGTGCATTGTGCAAAAGCGGCAAGCGGTGTCAAGAAAAGCACCAACAGAAAAAGCACTGCGGAAAGCGTTTTCATAGAGATGGCCTCCGATAGTAAGATGGAAAGACGATTACAATTCTGTGCGATTACCGAGCATCGATATTTCGTACGCCGATTGTTGTCACCGCCTAACACCACTCCGCAGAAAACATTCACCCTTGCACCGGGCAGGACAATCTTCAAGCCCTTTCAGGAATTCATTTTTAGCTTACCATAAAACGGACGGCAAATCGCTGATTCAACAGGAGAACATTCGAACAGGCTCGCCCCCCGTTGAGCGCTGACGGCAGTAAACGGATGCTACGTTGATTGTCGGATGATGAGCTGCGTATCCATCACGAGCGTTTTGGGTCCTGTCACCTTATGGTGAATCGTGTCGATCAAGGTGTGAGCAGATGTTCTTCCCATCTCGACTGAAGGTTGATTGACGGTAGAAAAAGGAGGATCGAGAAGGCTTGAAATTCTTGTGTTGCCAAACCCTATTACGGCAATGTCCTTTGGAATGCGTAAACCAGCTTCTCTGATTCTTTGGAATGCGCCGATGGCAACCGGATCGTTCACGGCAAAAAGCGCTTGTGGCATTTCTCCGCCTTTGAGCAGTACGTCCATTGCTTGATAGCCATCCTGTTCTTCAAGACCGCCATGCTGGACGTCACCGTTCGGCCTCGGAAGGCGATGAAGTTCCAGCGCATCCAAGTACCCCTTGAGGCGTCTGTCAGAAATAGCGAGATGCTGAGGTCCGGCAAAGTGCGCAATCTTTTTATAGCCTCGCTCGATGAGGTGGTTGACGGCGTCGAATGCTCCTTTGCGGTCGTCGATGATGACTTTGCTTGCTTCGATATCGTCGCACGCGCGATCAAAAAACACGATAGGGATCTTACGGTTGAGGAAGCTTTGGAAATGCTCGCTGGATTTTGTGTTCTGAGCAATCGAAACGATCAGGCCGGCAACTCGATGATGCATGAGCAGGTTTGCGTTCACAACTTCCGTTTCATAGTCTTCGTTCGATTGACAAAGAAGGATCGTATATCCCGCCCGGTTTGCCACCTGTTCTATTCCACTGATCGCCGATGAAAAAAAATCGTTCTTGATGAGCGGGACGATGACGCCGATCGTCTTCGTTTGACTCCTCTTCAAACTTAGCGCAATCGTGTTAGGAAAGTACTGGAGCTCTGTTGCGGCCTTCCTGACCCTCGCCTTGGTCTCATCCTTAATATCCGGATGGTTGCTCAATGCACGTGAGACGGTGGAAGCCGAGACGCCTAGCTTCTTTGCGACGTCAAAAATGGTTGTTTGCTTCATTTTATGCAATCGATTGCGGTATCGATTGCTATATGCAAAAGTATAAATGTAATGTCAAGTATTTTTTTATTTTTCAGCAGAAAAGTCAGAAAATTGACCAATTTTGGCGTTTTTTAAAGACTTAGCGAAGGGGTGCCACAAATTGGTATTGAGGAGTATCTGGCTACTTAAAGAAGCGATGTGAGGACGCCAGAGGTAGTGGTACGTTTTGCCATTTCCTTCCACCGTTATATGGATTCCCGCCAGAAGCATGCGGGCATGACGAACGCTGAGTCTGCGTCATTCCCGAACGTTTCTATCGGGAATCCAAAACGTACCATTATCACGCCGGGAACAGCCGAGACTGTCTGGTCAGCGAGAGCAAAATTGCTTTAACCATTCTCTCGCTTCTCGGTCGTTCGAAAATGACTTCATCGGTATTGGGGGCGGTTTGAATGCGAACAACAAATTCATAATGAGTTTTGCCAGCCCGGGTCGAGAGACCATCGCCATCGCAGAATAAATGTCCGACAGGTGTTCAGTCGAAAATTTCTGAGTTGCTTTGTCGGGCACAGGAGAGTTGCACAAATAGATCAACAAAGGAACTTGCTTGTTGCCCGTGATGCGTTTGACCAAGGAAATATTTTCAGAGATGTTTTGAACGGTCCGCTTCGGATCTTTTGATAGCGAGTTTAAGATGCCGTTCTCGTCCATCCAATACGTCGCTATCTCTCCCTCAAAAACTTCTACGTGGTCGGGCGGCTTCATTCCGTCTTTCTGTCCTTCGATCACATTAGGGAGGACAATCTTTATCCTATCGATTTCATCTCTACCCAGTCCATATCGTCAAACGCCTGATTCTCCCCTCCCATAGCCCAAATGAAAGAATAGTTTTGAGTGCCGACCCCGGAATGAATAGACCAGCTCGGTGAAATGACAGCCTGCCTATTACGAACGACGATGTGCCGCGTCTCTCCCGGCTCTCCCATAAGGTGAAACAAGATCGCCGGCTCAGCCAGATTGAAATACATGTAGATCTCAGACCGGCGCTGATGTGTGTGGACAGGCATCGTATTCCACACGCTTCCCTCTTCCAACTCCGTTAGCCCCATCACAAGCTGACAACTTTTAATCCCGTTTGGGTGAATATATTTATTGATGGTGCGTTTATTTGAATCTTTCACACTCCCCATCGGCGCGTGTTCGACATCCACAAACGCCGCGTGGACGGTCGGAAAATCTTTATGCGCAGGATAACTGGCGAAATAAAATGCAGCAGGCTCTTTCGATGACCGGCTGCCAAACTCGACCTCCTTTGTCCCGCGGCCGATGTAGAGAGCATCCTTGTACGCCATCGGATATTCCTTGCCGTCGGCCTTCACATACCCGTCTTTACCGATGTTGATGATCCCCATCTCGCGTCTCTCGAGAAAATACTCCGCGGCCATCTCTTTCTTGCTGCTGAGCAATTTTAGTCTTTCTCCTTCTGGAGCCGCGGACCCGATAATCGAACGATCCACGTCTGAATATACCATCGCAACCGTTCCCGGCTTGAATAACGTATCCACCATAAACATTTTCCGAATTTCCTCGGTTGACAATTTTCGCGTTGCGTGAGGGTCTGCCGTATACCGTACTTCCATGATATTATCCTTTCATCAGTGTGAAATAAAAATATTTTTTCCCAATTCAAGATAGGTCCCTTTGAAATCCTGGTTGCGCGCCTCGATCACCATGGGACGACGATAATCTGGTATGAATTCGATCTGTGCTTTTCCGTTTGCCATTTCAATGACGTCGCTCCCGACAGGCGTGCCTTGATCGACGATCAACCTTCCTGCACCCAAGCTGGAAAAATACACCCTTTTGTTATAGTCGAGGCATCGTCTTCCGGCCATGTCGACGGCAGTCGCTGCGATCATGAGCGTATCCTTCGAGATGTGTGTATACGAGAGATCAATTTGAGCCGCCTCGCCGGTCTTTTTATACGTGTAATGGACCATGATACTGTCCTGAGCGGTTTTTGCGCCATGGCGATATCCAACCGCTACCATAGAATTGTCCCCTTCCGCAAACAGAATGGGCCATCGCAATCCGCTCGCGGGAAAGTCTTTGATATCTCTCACTCTTTTTCCCTGGCTGATGTCATTAACGAAAAGTTCAACCTCGTCACAATTGCTGAACACCTTGACCTCTCGTTTCACATTTTCGGGGCCGGAGCGATCTGTCCATGTGTGTGATTCAATGTAGCAGAACTGCGGGTCAGTTGTCCAGTAGCTTTTGAACACATAGTACGCATCCTTGGGATTCCCTGCGCGATCGACGACCCCTTTTTGATTGATGTACGGAATCGGGTCCTCGGGCCGCAATGGAGTGCCAAAATCTTTGAACGCCCATTGTGCATTTCCACTGAGCCACGGGAGCTGCTCGGAAATATGCAGATGCCAGTCGAAAAGGTTGACAATATAATTTTCACTCCAATCACTGTTAAGGGAGATATTCTTGATCGGTTTCGATTCGGCTCCATCAGATGGCATAAACCCTTCGCCTGTCACAGGAGATTCGGTGTGCCTGCCGACATGACTGTCTCCGCCATACTCGACGTGGAGCAGCCTGGGATATTGGTCTCTGGCGGCAGTGATCAACCGTTCGTAGTCTTTGTAAAAGCTCGTGTACCATCCTGCCCAAATAGAAGGCGAATATACATCGACGATGCCCGAAACGGCGTCGTCTTTCCGCACCGATGTGAGACGGCTGGGGTCGATCGCGTGAGCAATGATGTTCAGTTGCCGTGTGAACGAACGAAGCGTGTCCGAGTTATCGCCCCCGGGAAGATCGGGAACCCAATAGCTTTCGTTTCCGAGCGACCAGATGATGATCGATGGATGATCGATGTTTTGAGAGATCTGTTCTTTCAACAGCCGCTTCGTCGTCGCTTGCCATTCCGGACCGCCGACCCCTCCTCGGCACCATGGAAGCTCGTCCCACACAAGGATGCCGAGCTCGTCGCATGCTCTATAAACTTCCGGCGCCTGTGGATAATGAGCAAGGCGAACGAAATTTGCGCCCATTCCTTTTATCATCACCATGTCTTTGCGTTGAAGACTGTCGGGCATCGCCATACCGTACCCGGCATAATCCTCGTGCCGATGCGTTCCGCGGAGAAGCAGTCGCTTGCCGTTCAAAAAGAAGGGTCCATGCTCTTTGAATTCGTACCATCGAAATCCGAATCGATCCGAAACACGGTCGATTATTTTCCCGGATTCGTTGAGTTCGACCACCATCGTATATAACGTGGGGCTTGAGGGTGACCACAGGAGAGGGTTCTTCGTCGTGGGAAGAGTCAGCATCAATGTTGTCGAATCTTTTACAACCTTCACTGCCGTTTCCGTTTTTCCGATTTCTTTATTCTTGTTGTCGCGAATAGACGCCGTGACATTAATTCGCCCGCCGGATGCCGCGTGATTGAGCAAGGAAATTTCACACGTTGCGCTTGCCGCTTCGACCGAGACTTTCGGAGTTCGGATCATCATCCTATTGATATATCGCGATGGAACAATTTTCAACCAAACATTCCGGGTTATCCCGCCGTAAATGAAGAAATCGGATTTTTGCGATGGAATGAGATCGACGTCGTAAGAATTATCTGCGCGAACGAGGATCTCATTTAAAACGCCCGCTCTCACGAACGGCGTGATGTCGACGTCGAACCCGACATACCCGCCAACATGCCCACCCGCAAACTGACCGTTGACGAAAATTTTTGCCTTCAGGTTAACGCCTTCAAACGAGAGCAGAAACCTGCGACCACCGGGTTGTTCCGGAATAAATATCTCTCTCTTGTACCATCCGGCGCTCCTCCTGTAACCCGGAACTTGATCTACGGCATCGGTGGCGTTCCATGTATGAGGCAGCGTAACGTCAACCCATGGCGCTTTACTCGTTGACAGCTCCGTTACACTCTGGACATCATCCTGAAGGTATTTCCAATTTTTATCGAGCGAATACACCTGGCGCAATTCGCCAATGACAATATGATCGCCATCTGATTGCGGCAAGGTGCGAGCAATCAAAGGGAAAAAAAGAGCAATGAGCATACATCTTGAAAAAGCGGATCGAATCATCGTTAATTGCCCTTTTTCGTTGAAATTTTTATTACAAGCGGCCATCGTTGTAAAAGCGCCCATCTATTTAAATAGCCGTTCCAATCGTCAACGGAAGTGAAATCACCCGACCGCGTCCACCCTGCGCCGGCTGCGTAATTGAATGAAGAGCCGATTTTCGTTTTTGCGAGCATAAGATATTGGGAAGAATCCTCTGTCGTCCGAATCAATTTGTTTGGCTGGAACACGACCCCGGTTCCGAGGTCTCCGTTAGGCAAGCTGTCATTGGTCTGACCCCAAAGGCTCATCCAGCCGTTTTCCGTATTCGTATACGGTTTTGTATTTGGTCGCTTAACGAGTCCACATGCCAAATCAATGGTCCTGTCATTCGCTCCGCCGCTGAACGTCACGCTGATCCGATTGAGATTCTGCCCCGCATCCAGCGTGATCCTTTTTGTTTCCTTCAAGGAGGCTCCGTCAATGTTCCATTTGTTATAATAGAGCTCAAAGCATGCCCGAATTGGCCCGGTGGAAACAATCTTATACGAAGAAAACACGCCCGCCTGATACACTCGATTATTATGCCAAATGCCGGAGCCTCCGCATCCCAAAGAACGTCCGACGTCGAAGAAGTCCGCTCCTTCGCCGTGGTCGATATGATAAATTATCTTGGGTGTTTGCTCTTCCCCTTCGTACCATTTCTTGACGATGAGGTATCGCACGCGTTTCGTCCAGACATCGATCCCGTTGTCCACTTCTGCAGCAAGAGCCGGTCCGTACATCCTGTATGCAATTCGGTCGTTTTCCCATGCCACATCTTCTCTTGGTTCGACGTAGCGTGCATCGACGAGAGATGTTGGAGGCGCAGGAGTCCCGGAAACGGCGGCGACCGTAAAAACTTTAGTTTCGTGGGGAGCAAAATCTGACTGAAACAGAAGCGCATCGGGCTTCCCGTCAAGGTTTTCATCGAATATCTGTGACAGAATTTCCTTACCCGACGATCCGTCCGTTACAACGACCGATTTCGTCCCGGCTGAAAGGACAGCGGATACCTTACTCCATTGGATTGAAATTGTCTCGTTGCTCCTTGAAAATCCGGCTGGGTTCGTCACGTTGATACGAACAACAGCGTCCTGCGCCAAACACATCGCAAAAAATGGTCCGAAAACGTATATCAAAAAATGCATCATGGTTTTCATTGTACACCCGGTGAAAGATGTGAAAGTTCAGTGGCTTTTATTTGAACCATAATAGCGGTTGTCTGACCGGAAAATTTCTGATCACTTCCTCGTTAGTCGGATCCGCGTCCAGCTTTTTCCACAGTTCAATGTATTTTTGTTCGTCGTACGCGACTCCTGCAAAAAGAAGACTCGGCTGCCGCACCGGCCAATACTGAAAGAACATCACATCGCTCGGATACGGCCAACGAGACTTATCGAGGATATAGGGATACATAAATTCGACCGCCTTGTGCATATTTCTTCCATCGGGAAGAGTAAAATCCCAGAGATTATCTTCCCGAGTTGAAAGTATCTGACAGACTGTTGCCATGGCATCCAGATTGAACAGAGAGTAACCGTACGGTTTCGTCCGTTTCAGCTCCAGGGGGAAACTTCCATCGGCCGCCATCTGGTTGGGAAGAAGAATCTCCTTGAAATGATTCCTGCAGTATTGAAGCTCGGCGGTATCGCCGACGAGATGTGAAAACTCCGCCACTTGCATCGTCCAGCACGTACCGTGATTATTTTTTGCCTCGCGTTCCTCAATGCCGTTCTTGCTCGTTGTCATCCAGTGCAGATATTCCGAGAACCATTTCTTAATGCCTGCATCGAGCGAAGGAGTGAGCGCGTGTGAACCTTCCAGGGTTTCCACGGCTCGCGCCACTTCCACCAAATGGATCGTATCGATGATGCCTATCCCCCGTCCGATCGACCTCCCTTTGATCGCCTGCGCGTATTCCAAGTTGGGGTTCATTTTTGTCTTATCGGCAACAAACCATGCACGTAAATGGCGGATCGCCTGCGCCGCATATCGCTCATCCCTTGTTAATGTATAGGCCGCAGCAAGAGCCGGGACGATCGTGCTGAACCGGATCATCGCTTTTCGGTGAGCGATAAAATTGTCCGGGTTTGTCATACCGTCGCGTTGGACGTACGGACTGTCCGGGCTCGCAGGGTTGGGCCACCAATAATCTCCTTCGGAATAAAAGTCGTGCCGTCCACCTGCACTTCTTGTGGAGCGGTAGGCGGTGATTGTGATCGGCTTCTCATGGAGATACTTATCTGCGTTGCTCAGTACCCGGTGCCGCTCGATTGACCGCAAATCAATGCCGCTCTTTCCCTCCGAGCAGGCAGGTCGTCCTAAAAAAAATACAGCAAGGAGAACCGCAACGAAGGACAAAACGTTGTTCGCTGTGGAAGCCGGCGTATTCTTCGGATGGAGTAACTGCTTCATCGGCGGAATGGATATTTTTTTCTGCGGCCTATGCGTCGAGGGTTGTTTGCAACCTGGATGTCTGTTGCATCAGCGATTGCACGTTCAATATAAAACTATAAAGAGGAAAAAAGCAATTCGATCAATGCGTTCCGTTGTATGGTCGAAAAAAAAATTATCCTGATGCATCGTACGGGGCACTTACGAACCGACAATCCTGTTATTTGAGCTTGAATGGAGAAATAATTTCAGAAACATTGCAGAAATGTTTCTGATTTTTTTCCCATCGCTTGACGGCATTAATTTGAATCATCTCGTCTAATACCTTACATTGAATCAATGATAATTCGATGCGGGTTAAAGCCCTGCAACGAGAAATCGATGTAAGTAGTTCTCTTCCAAAATAAGTAACTCATGTTACGCAAAACGCCCAAACGCTTGCCGCTAAGACATAAAAACATTAAGGGGGCCCCAAAAGTTTGAGCTACAACCTTACAAGATTGAGTTTTATCGTTCAAATTCTTTGTGTCTTTTAGCCTTTGTGGCATAGCTTCAATACCGCGGAACATCAGTAAAAAAAATCAGCGGCGTTATTCGCGGGAGTCGCGTATGGATATTCGCCAAGAACTTGTGGGCATGACAATGCACGGGGCGGATCATTCCCTCAACGAGGCCGTAGACCGGAGGTTTTTATCGTCAATCCATCTGTCGACAAATTAAAATATTCAAACTGTAGCGTTGCCGTTTTACTTACCCTGCTG
>DATJXA010000067.1:0-8772 GCA_035500675.1 Bacteroidota bacterium
TTTGAATCGCAGAACAATTCGGTGGAGTACAAAGGCAGCAGATGAAAAAAAACTCTTTCCCGAAAGACATCCCACCGATGGAAAATGTCATTCGCGACCTCCTTCTCCATATCGGGGAGGACCCGTCGCGGGAGGGACTCCAAAAGACCCCGACCCGCGTGGCAGAGTCGCTCAAGTTTTTGACCAAGGGATATTCCGAAAACGTTCAATCCATTTTGAACGGCGCCGTATTTCAGGAGAAATACAGCGAGATGGTCATCGTGAAGGATATAGATTTTTTCAGCATGTGCGAACACCATTTGCTCCCGTTCTACGGCAGGGTTCATGTCGCGTACATCCCGAAAGGGAAGATCGTCGGGCTCAGCAAGATCCCGCGCATCGTCGAAATGTTCAGCCGACGGCTTCAAGTGCAGGAGCGGATGACGCAAGAGATCGCGCAAACGATCTTTGACGCGCTCCATCCCCTTGGAGTCGGCGTGGTCTGTGAAGCCCGTCATCTCTGTATGATGATGCGGGGGATAGAAAAGCAGGGCTCCCGCGCAACGACGAGCGCCATGCTCGGAGAGTTTCGAAGCGACGAAAAGACCCGTTCGGAATTCCTCACCCTTATCGGCCTCAAATCTGCCTGACGTCCATTCATGCCCTTGTCGAAGCTACCGATCGTGTGGGTCACCGGCGCAAGCCGCGGTATCGGTCTCGCGATCGCGAAAGAATTCTCGCGCACCGGCGCTTGCGTCATACTGAGCGGCCGGAATATAGCGGCGTTGCGCCGTAACGTCACGGCCATAGAAAGATCGGGCGGATGCGCAACTGCCGTTCGATGCGACATTTCTTCCGAGCGAAGCGTTTCTCGTGCGTATGCATTGATCAGGCGAAAACACGCCGGCGTTGATGTGCTGGTCAATAACGCTGGAGTGACGTACTTCAAAAATTTTAGCAGCACGACGGTGAAAGACCTTGACCACGTCATTGCGACAAATCTTCGCGGGATGTTTCTGTGCACCAAAGCAGTTCTTCCTGCAATGCTTCGCAAGCGCCACGGATTCATCATCACTATCGGATCGGTGAGCGCAACGACGACTTTTGTGAATGCCTCAGCCTATTCGGCGTCGAAGGCAGGGATGCTTGCCATGTCGCGCGTCCTTCGCGCCGAGGTCCGCAAAAAAGGGATCCGTGTGATCGATGTGCTGCCCGGGGCCGTCGACACGGAGATGTGGGGGAGAAGCGAGCGGAAAAAATTTAGCAAAAGAATGATGCAGCCGAAGGATATCGCCGACGTTGTCGTATCGTTATTTAAGCAGCCTACGCGAGTGCTCACGGAAGAAATTGTCATTCGCCCTGTTGAAGGAGATCTGTAATCGATGAATGAATCAATTACAGGCAAAGTGGCCATTGTCACTGGAGCGAGTAAAGGGATCGGAAAGTCGATCGCAACATCGTTGGCGTCCGCTGGAATGTCCGTCGTCCTTGCGGCGAGGCATGAAAAAGACCTCAAAGCAGTGGAGGCCGAAATTGGGGGATTGAAAGGATCGAGCACAGCGGTTCAAGCCGATATAGCAGACGAGGCCCAGGTTTCCCGTCTCGTCAAAGAAACACTATCGCGCTACGGGAAAGTTGATGTGCTCGTTAATAACGCCGGCCACGGCGTTTTCTCGAAAGTTGTCGATACAAGTATTGCCGAGTACGACGGGATGATGGACGTGAACCTGCGCGGGGTTTTCCTTTGCTGCAAAGCGGTTCTTCCGTCGATGATCGGACAGAAAAATGGGTCGATCATCAATATCGCATCGTTGGCGGGAAAAAATTCGTTCGTCGGTGGCGCGACGTATTCGGCGACCAAATGGGGACTCATTGGCTTTTCACGTTCCCTGATGCTTGAAGTTCGCGAATACAACATTCGCGTTGTCACAATCTGCCCCGGCTCGGTCAACACATCGTTTTCCGATCACTCAAAAGATTCATCCCAGATCATCCAGCCGCAGGATGTTGCTGACACCGTTCTTTTTGCTCTGTCAATGCCCGTGAGGAGTAATGTCAGCGAGATCGACATCCGCCCCACGGTCGCTCCCCGAAAATAATCACAAGACCATTCGATGGAAATCTTTGACATTACAATTATCGGAGGCGGGCCCGTCGGGCTTTTTGCGTCGTTCTATGCGGGCCTCCGTCACATGAGGACCAAAATTATCGATGCACTGCCGGAGCTGGGGGGCCAACTGACCGCGCTCTATCCGGAGAAGTACATCTACGATGTGGCCGGATTTCCGAAGGTGATGGCAAAGGAGCTCGCAAAAAATCTCATCGAACAGGCTCTTCATCACGACCCGACGATCTGTCTCAACAGTAAAGTCGAATCGCTCATCCCTCACGAAATCGACGGGCAAAAAGTGTTGCGTCTGACGACTCACAAAGGGGAAGAGCATTTAACAAAAGCGCTGCTCCTCACCGTCGGCATCGGAGCGTTCGTGCCGCGGCGACTCGAGCTCCCGGGGATAGAGAATTTCGAAGGAAGGTATGTTCATTATTTCGTCAGGGACAAAAAGATTTTTAAAGATAAAGAGCTTCTGATTGTCGGCGGCGGAGACAGCGCCGTCGATTGGGCGCTCAATCTGCAGGACACGGCCAAGCACATTACGCTGATCCATCGTCGGGATGAATTCCGCGCTCACGAAGACAGCGTAAAGAAGCTTATGGCGTCGCCCGTAGACGTGAAACTCTGGTTCGAGGTCGAGTCCGTCGAGGGGAATTCTTCGATCGAAAAAGTCGTCGTGAGAAATAACAGGACGTCCGACACGGAAGTACTGAACGTCGATCAAATGCTCCTCAACCTCGGGTTTGTCGCGAGCCTGGGCCCGTTGCGGGATTGGGGCCTCGAGATCGAAAAAGGAGATATCAAAGTATCGACGAAGATGGAAACCAATATTCCGGGGATCTATGCGGCCGGCGATATTGCGACTTTTCCCGGCAAGCTCAAGCTCATCGCGACAGGTTTCGGAGAAGCTGCGATCGCTGTCAACAATATCAAATCGTACATCGACCCGAAAGCCAAATTCTTTCCGGGGCACAGCAGCGATATGAAGATGAAGAAATAGACGATGGGCATTCCGCACAAACTTCTCATCACGTACCGGCTTTCGGAAACTCAGCTGGACCGAATCAAAAACGCATCGGACGATGTCGTTATCACATACCTCCCGGACCCACAGGATGTGACCCATTATCTAAGGGAGACGGAAATTCTTTTCGGCGATATTCCGAAGGATCGTTTCCTTCAAATGCCGAACTTACGCTGGGTGCAGATCTCGACGGTCGGAGCGGATCGGTTTTTGTATCCTGAATTTCTGCGCAGCAACGTTGTTCTTTGCTGTTCGCGAGGGATGCATAAATATCAAATGGCCGAGCTCCTGTTTGGTCTAATGCTCAGCATCGCTCGGAAGCTCTATGATTACCACGAGCTCCAAAAGAGGAGCGAATGGACGGGCGACCTTATCAAAGAATCGGATATGCTCGTCGGCAGGAGATTGGGAATTGCGGGGCTTGGTTCAATCGGTTCTCACATCGCGAAAGTCGCGAAATCTTTTGGGATGGAGGTCGTGGGTACGAAGAATACGCCGGCAGTTGTAGAGTGTGTCGATGAAGTGTACGGTCCCGCGGAATTGGAAAAGCTACTGCGAACTTCCGACCACGTTGTCAACGTAACGCCCCTCACTCCTGCCACCACGAAGATGTTTGGGGAAAAGGAATTTAGCCTGATGAAACCCACAGCTGTTTTTTATAACCTCGGCCGCGGCGCGTCGGTCGATGCGGATGCTCTCGCCGCAGCGCTTGAAAAGGGGACGATAAAAGCGGCAGCGCTTGATACTTTTGAGAGCGAGCCTCTTGCACAAGAGAGCCCGTTATGGAGAACGAAAAACCTCTTTATCACTCCTCATGTCGGCGGTCCAATTCCACGATACAATCACTTCCTTACGGAAATATTTATTGACAACTTGAGACGGTTTCTCGACGGGCGGCCATTTGGCACTGCTGTCGATAAGAGAAAAGGTTACTAAAAAAAAACGACGGAGAGCAATGAACTCCCGTCGTTTTCAAGCGGTGATACCGCTGGATCTCAATTCTGTCAATTGCTGTCGTGTTGCATCATGCCGTTTTGCTCGTGCTCCATGGGTCCCATTCCACCAGGCATCATTGCTCCTCTATGCCCACGTTCCATGCGACGCATAGGGCCTTCGCGATGTTCTGCCATGCGAGCCATCACTCGCCTCGCAAGGACGCGGTGCCAAATTTTTTGCTGCTCCGGCGTGAGAATTTTGTTCACCTCGAACCAACCGTTCAGTTTATTCATGTCCAGCGCAACCTTGTTCGATGCGATCTCATTCATCTTCTTTTCGATCTCAGCTTTATCCGGTTCATCGGCCGAGACAAGCCGGCCAAGTTCAAGTTTCGATAATGCAAGTTTAGCTCGCAGGTCGATTCCTTTCTTCGTCGTCTCGAATTTGATATCCTTCATCTTGCTTTTTTGTTCGTCGGTAAGCTTGAGTTTTGCCAGCATATCGAATCTGCCCATTCGCGCCATCGGTTTCTCCATCCGCGGCCGGGGCGTTTCTCCTTGCGCGAACCCAAGTCCGAAACAGCCCACGATAAGGAGGGCGAGAACAGCCTTTTTCATAAGATACTCCTGTGATGTAGTGTGAGAATTTGAATTACATGTTCTTCTTTTCGACACAAACTGTGGAAATAAGTTTAAGCGTTCTCTCCTTGAAAAAGAACGTGGGTTTGGCTATCTTGTCATCAATAAGGAATCGATGATGCAAAGGTTCTCTCGCCCGTTAGCATGGGGCATGTGCAGTGTTCTTCTTCTCTCGGCGGGGTGCCAGGTCTATAACTCTGGGGCCGAATTTGTTCATCAGCGATATGTGAACACTGTCGCATATTTCAATACGTATTACAACGCCAAGAAAGCGTTCGGGGATGCGGAGAAATTAGTACTCGACGCTCAGGCAAAGCAGCCCGTCGCTCAAACTGGCCCGCTCTCCGCCTCAACAATCCCTTCCGATGCGAAAATAAAATTTAATCTCGCCATCGAGAAGGCTTCGAAACTCCTTTCGTTTTACCCCACCTCTAAATGGGTCGACGACGCCCTCCTCTTAATCGGGAAATCGTATTACTATCTCGGCGACGACCTTCATGCCGAGAGGAAATTTCTGGAGATGTTCGCGAAGTATCCGAACAGCGATCTTAGGTTCGAAGCAGAACTTTGGTACGGACGCTCACTCCTCCGAGAGAACAGGGCGGACGAAGGAATACAGTCGCTCAGCGACCTCTATACGGAAGCTTCAAAAAACAACGAGAAGAAAATTGCGGGGCTTGCGTCGAATGAGGCCGGCACTCACTTTTATTGGACGAAGGATTATGAGAGGGCGATTCCATATTTTAAACAATCGATGGCGATATCACCCGATGATCTACTGAATGCGCAAACGCAGCTCAAAATAGCAAATTGTTATCGGGAAATGGGTGATACTGTGAAGGCAATGCAAGCGTACGAGGACGTCGAAAATTTTAGCCCTGATTATGAGACCTCCTTCGCGGCAGAACTCGATCATATCGAAATCCTTTCCGAGTTACACCGGTACGACGAGGCATTGAACCTTCTCAATGCCCTGCTCGACGATGCAAAGAACGCGGAAAATTTTCCGAAGATACAGCTTGAAGTAGGGAAACTCTACGAGGCCGAAGGGAAGCTCAACGATGCGATCGAAAAATTCTCATTCATCGACACGGCGTATGCCAGAACCGAGGAATCGTGCCAGGCGTATTACCGCCTTGGCCAGATCTATGAAATAGACCAGCGTGATTACGCCAAAGCGTTCCATTTGTATCAGAAGGCTCAGGGCGAAGCTCCTTCGTCTGCTGTCGGCATGAAGGCGGGCAAGCGGGCGGACGCTTTTCAAAAATATTTTTTGCTGTGGCACGACATCGCGCAATACGACAGCTTGATTCACGAAGCCGGCAAGAATGAGGAGCATGAAGACTCAGTTCTGCATGCTCAAGATACGGTGGTCGCCGTCAACGCAGATTCCGCGGCGAGAGCGGATTCGTTGAAAAAGGAATCCGAACAGAGGCTGCATCTGGCCACCGCAGAAAAAGTAGACTCTCTTCGGATGCTTATCACGAAAACGCATTTCGAACTCGGCGGGATTTTCTATCTTGAGATCGAGAAGCAGGACTCAGCTCTCTACTGGTATCAGCGAGTGGTCGGCGAAGGAGGGAAAAACGAATATGCCGACCGTTCCCTGTTTACGATGGCAGAGATCTCACGCACTTCTCCTGAAAAGGGGAAGCTTAAATCAGATTCATTGTACGCCGCCGTCATCGACCAATATCCGCAGTCTCCTTACGCACAGGAATCGCGACGCATCCTCGGTCTTCCATTATTGCCGCCGCAAAAAGACACGGCCGAGGAATTGTATTTGAAAGCTGAAAAATATATGGATGGCACGGACGCGGACAGTGCGCTCCCATTCCTCTATTCAATAGTGAAAAAGAAACTCGCTTCTCCTTATTCTCCTAAGGCGCTCTATGCAATCGGCTGGCTCTACGAGAATAAATTGGATCAACGCGATAGCGCAAGCGCCGTCTACCGAAGATTGATGACTGCGTACCCGTCGTCTGAATTTGCCGTTGCGGTAAGGCCGAAGATCCAGGAAGAAGACGCCGAAAAGAAAGAGGCTGAAGAAAAGGCAAAAGCCGATGCTGAGGCCGAAGCGAAAAAGAAAAAGGCAGAAGAAGATAAGAAGGGGACCACGGGGAATAGTCAACCGGCTCAAAATCCTCCCGAGAAGAAGGAAAAGCCGTAGCGGTCACCACGCGCATTTTAAAAACGCATGATCCAAGAATGCTCTGCCGTCCATTCCGTCGAAGAAATCGCATCTAACATTTTTCAACTTTCCTTTCGCTCGCCTTCGATCTCCCGCGATGTGAAACCGGGACAATTTGTCAACGTTAAAGTGGGCAATGGGATCGTGCCGCTACTTCGCCGTCCTTTCAGCATCTTTTCGGCGGAAGGGAACATCCTATCGATCATCTTCAACGTTGTCGGCCTCGGAACAAAACTATTGTCGGAAAAGAAGCCCGGCGAGGATCTCGATGTCCTCGGTCCGCTCGGATCAGGAGTTTTTCCGCTCGACGATGCTTCATACGAGACGGCGCTTCTAGTTGCCGGGGGGCTTGGGGTGGCGCCCTTACCGTTTCTTACGTCGCGAGTTCCTACGGCCAAAAAAATCTATTCATTCATCGGCGCCCGCACTTCGGCGCAGCTTGTAAAGAAGGGGCTTCGGAATATTCAAAGCGCGACCGACGACGGAAGCGAGGGAATCCATGGGACGGTCGTTACATTGTTGCAATCCTTTACAGCCCAGCATAGGATCGAGTCTCCCAGGATATATGCTTGCGGACCGACGCCGATGATGCGAGCCGTAAAAGAATTTGCGTTTGAACACAAGATTCCGTGTTTTTTTGCGCTCGAATGCGAGATGGCGTGCGGTATCGGTTTATGTCAGGGATGCCCCGTTGAGATGACAAACTCAGGGAAAAAATTCAGCCTCGTCTGTAAAGATGGCCCGGTATTCGAAGCATCAACGGTCAGTTTTTAAATTATGAATGAATCATTTCTGCTCAAGGGTGTAAGGTTCCAAAACAGGGTTTTCGTCGCTTCTGGAACGTTCGGCTACGGCGACGAAGTCGCGGGACTCGTCGATCTCAGCAAGTTCGGCGGAATCATGACGAAATCGCTTTCCCTTAAACCGCGCGACGGCAACCCTCCTCCCCGCATTACGGAAACTCCCAGCGGAATGCTCAATTCTATCGGCCTTGCAAATATCGGGGTAAGAAAATTTATTGACGAAAAAATCCCGCTGCTCCGAACGCATCGATGCGGAATTGTCGCAAACATTGCCGCGAGCAGCGTCGAAGAATATTGCTCAGTTCTCGAGTTGCTCGACCCTCACAAACGCGTCGACGGTTTTGAAATTAATGTGTCATGCCCTAACGTAAAAGAGGGAGGCTTAAGTTTTGGAACGGACGTGAAAATGGTGTCGCGCATTACGAGGGAATTGCGGAAGCGGACAAAGAAACCGCTCATCGTGAAGCTCACTCCGAACGTGACGCACATTTCCGAGTTTGCGCGGGCAGCAGAAGCAGAAGGGGCTGATGCCGTCTCAGTCATTAATACGCTTATCGGCATGGCGATCAACATCAAATCGCGGAAGCCAAAGTTATCGACGGTCACCGGGGGACTATCCGGTCCGGCGATCAAGCCTATTGCGCTGGCGAAAGTATTCGAAGCCTTCAATGCAGTGAAGATACCGATATTCGGGATCGGGGGGATCGCAACATGGGAAGACGCGATCGAGTTCTTCCTTGTCGGCGCGAGCGCTGTGCAAGTTGGCACGATCAATTTTGTCAACCCCGGCGCATCGATAGATATCGCCGAAGGAATTGCGCGTTATTGCGCTGAAAATTCAATCGATGATATCGCTAAATTGGTCGGCGCGATGAAAGCAGACACTGCCGTTTCCGTGATCCAAAGCTGGCTTTAATTTTTAACACACATCACACCGTTGAATTCCTCACAAGCAACCCTCGAGTACCTCTTCGGGCTTCAGCGTTTTGGAATGAAGATGGGGCTGAACAATATCCGTTCGCTGATGAAGTATAGCGGCAACCCTCATCGAAAATTTCGAGCGGTGCATGTCGCCGGGACAAACGGAA
>DATJXA010000068.1:0-2034 GCA_035500675.1 Bacteroidota bacterium
GTATCTTATAGGCAACAGTCCCGTTTGGCGTTCGACGCTGTTCGACGAGGACGGCATCGGGGAAGTGCAGCGAAAATTTTTCAGCACGCTCCTCAATACCTATTCGTTCTTTGCGCTGTATGCGAACATCGACAAGTTTTCTTACAGCGAACAGCGCATTCCGGTTGCCGAGAGGCCCGAGATCGACCGGTGGATCCTCTCATCGCTCAATTCTCTCATGGCGTCGTACAAGGAATTCATGGATGCGTACGATATCACAAAAGCGGCCCGCGCAGTGAGCGACTTCACAATAGATCAACTTTCCAACTGGTATGTTAGGCGGAACCGCCGCAGGTTTTGGAAGAGCGAAAAAGGGAAAGACAAGACCGCGGCATATCAGACGTTATACGAATGTCTCATTGCCGTGTCAAAAATGATGGCGCCGCTCGCGCCGTTCCTCGCCGACGCGCTGTACCGCGGACTCAATGCGCAAACGAAGCAGGAACAATGGGCATCGATCCATCTTTCGACGCTTCCCGCGGTGGAGCCGGGCGCAACCGACCGTGAGCTCGAAGACCGCATGGAGCGAGCCGTCCGCATCGTCGGACTCGTTCGCGCAATGAGGATGAAATCGAACCTCAAAGTGCGGCAGCCGTTAAAAAAGATCATCGTGCCAATCTCGGACGAACTTCAGAAGCAATCGATCAAAAAAATGGAAGACGTCATTCTCGAAGAGATCAACGTGAAGGCGATCGAGTTTGTCCATGACGAGTCCGACATCGTGAAGAAAAAAGCGAAACCGAATTTCCGGTCGCTCGGGCAGAAATATGGAAAGCAGGTTCAGGCGGTGGCGGCACGGGTGCGGGAGATGAACTCTCCGGAAATCACCGACCTGCAGCGGAACGGGACGCTCTCTCTCCGTGTGAACGGCGACACGTTTGCCATCACCAAAGAGGACGTTGAAGTGCTTCACGAGGATCTCCACGGCTGGCTCGTCGAAGCGGACGGAGGGATGACGGTCGCGCTCGATACGGAGATCACGCCCGAGCTGAAGAATGAAGGATTCGCACGGGAGTTTGTCAACCGCGTGCAGAACATGAGGAAGGACGCCGGGTTCGACGTGACGGATAGGATTTCAATTTATTATTCGGCGGGCGAGACATTGACGAAAGCTCTCGAGTCCCTGGCCGAGTATATCGCCCGCGAAACGCTTGCCGTCGATATCCATTCGACGCTTCACGCCGGCGAACACTCCGTGAAAGAAACGATCAACGGCGAGCCGTGTGAGATCAGCATCGAGCGGGCTCGATAATTATCCGACAACAACGTTAATTCATACACTATTCATTTCGAGGGATCGTTCATGGCTAAAGTCGTATCGGCGAAAAAGAAAAGTGGCGCAGGGAAAAAAGGAGCAGCGATCATGACATTGAAATCCAAACGAAAAAAAGTCGCCCCCAAAGCGGGGGACAAGATCATGGCCAAAGCGGTTGCGGAAAAGCGGCCAGTGAAGGTGAAGGGATACGGCGCGAAAGAGCTGGCCCGTTTCAAGACCATCATTTTGGAAAAACGGAAAGAAATTCTCGAAGAGCTCCAGATCCTCAAGGAAAGTATGATGGACGTGACGACCGGCGAGTATGCCAACGAGAATTCCACCTATTCCATGCACATGGAACAAGGAACCGATGCGATGGAGCGGGAAAAGACATTCCTTTTTGCCTCGCGGGAAGGGAAGTTCCTGAACTATCTCGAAGATGCGCTGAAGCGGATAGAAAAGGGCACGTACGGGTTTTGCACCGATTGCGGAAAGCTCATCGAAAAAGAGCGTCTTGAGGCCGTTCCGCATGCGCAACTTTGTATCCGTTGCAAAGTAAAAAAGGGTAGATAACATCGATCATCGGCTTATACTGCAGGAAGTGTTGCATTGAGAGTATTGTACGTCACGCTGTGCGTCGTCCTGGGAGACCAGGCGACAAAATTGTTCATCAAGGGCTTTTCTATCCCCGCGCTCGGCATTCATGTGCAGGGGATCCCTCTCGGGTCCTCGATCCCGGT
>DATJXA010000069.1:0-4354 GCA_035500675.1 Bacteroidota bacterium
TATTCGGTGGTCTTCGACGCCTCGCATCTTTCAAGTGGTATTTATTTTTATTCGATCCATGCGGGCGATTACAGCGCAGTAAAGAAGATGATGTTGGTTAAGTGAGAGGATGCACGTTCAGCCAGTTGGCATACCACTGAAGATAAAAGGCAGGGACGGTCATTCCGACCGTCCCTGTTTTATCATCTCGTCCCAACGTCTCGTTGGGAACGAGATGAAACTTTCCGGTCTCTTCTTGCGCTGAATGCTTAATTCTTCCGCCAGCTCCTAATTTTTCTGTACGAGATACCGCTTGATCTTCTGTGTCGTTGTCTTCTCAAATTCCTGATCTCGAATTTTGAAGCGCTTGATCTGTTTGTAACCTGGAAGCTGTCTGTTGGTCTTTCTCACTTCGGCATCGATCACCTCATGGAGCAGCTCCGGTGTGATCCTCAAGTCCTTCATTTCTGAAAGTTCGATGAAGGCTTCGGCGTCCACAACAATTGTCGCCGCGATTATTTCATCAAGTTTAGGGTCTTCCTCGCCGTAAACGAGCGATTCGAGTACGAACGGACTCCGGTTGAGAACATCTTCTATCTCTTCCGGAAAGACGTTCTTTCCGCTCTTTGAAATGATCACATTTTTCCTCCGTCCGCAGACATGGAGAAATCCGTCCTCGTCAATTCTCCCGAGATCTCCAGTCTTGAACCATCCGTCCTCGAAGGCGTTTTTTGTTGCCGCATCATTTTTGTAATATCCAATCATGATGTTTGGACCTTTGGCCCAGATCTCGCCAACCCCTTCGCCGTCGGGCCGATCGATCTTGAGTTCCACCGACGGTAAAGGAAGGCCGGCAGCAGCATCTTTGAATGCATCGAGTCTGTTCAACGCAAGAATCGGCGATGCTTCAGTGAGTCCGTATCCTTGAACGACGCCAAAACCCAGGTCCCGCAGCCCCTTCGCGACAACAGGATCTTGTGCGGCGCCGCCAGCGACAAAGCACCGGATGGATCCGCCGAATCGTTCATGAATTTCCCCGAACACGATCTTTTTGAAATTTCGCCAGCCTATGCGCTCTGCAAAATCCCCCACTTTAATGAGCGGCGGCACCAACATGCGTGAGATCCTCTTTTCGTGAATCGCTTTGTAGATGCGTTTGAACATCTTATCGAAGAGCAGCGGTACCCCAAGAAGCATGGTCGCTTTGACGGTCTGAAGGTCCTCGACGACGGTCTTGAGCGATCGCGCATAATGTGCGGATGCGCCGGCATAGAGCGGGCAAAGCAAACCGCAGGTGCACTCATACGTGTGATGCATCGGAAGTACCGAAAGAAATCTATCGTGGGGATGGATGAAGAACATACTCACCATGGACATCAGGTTCGAAGCGATGTTCCTTTGGCTTAGCATCACTCCCTTTGCTCGGCCTAACGACCCCGATGTGAAAATAATCTCCGCCATCTCGTTCGGATCGACCTTCGGTAGCTCGTCAACGGCACACCCCGGGCTGGAATCGATGAGTTGTCTCATTGAATGGAATCCTTCCTTTGCGGCAAGAAGGTCCATGCTTACGTAGTGTTTTAACTTTTTCATCGATGCTTGTCTTTCGCGCAGCAATGCTTCAAACGTCTCCGAAAAAATGATCGCGACGGCGTCCGATTCATGAATGATATTGAGCACTTCATTGATCGGAAGATTTCGGTCGATCGGCACAACAACATAATTGAAGCACATCGCGGTGAGATAGGAGATTCCCCACTGCGTGCGGTTCTCGGCGATCACAGCGACATGGCTTCGTTCTTGCAGCCCTAGTGCGCGAAGAGCCGCGCCGAATTTCAAAACATTGGTAAGGAGCGATTGGTATGTGACTTTCGGGATCGGTGTCTCTTTGAGATCCTCGAGGGCGATCTTATTTCCATAGCGGGAAGCGCTCGTAAGGAGCATATCCTGCACCGATACAATGTGCGGGACGTCGTAGAGGGAGAAGTTCGTTTTCATTATTCGGGACGATCATAGACAAAGGAATTCGTGGGTTGGGACAAACAATCGTATGTTAATAGGTGTCTCATGTTCGGAAGGCCGACGAAAAAGCGGTGACGTTCGTGGCGGTGAATCAATATACAAAAACTTCTTATTTTTATCTCTTCTCTTTTTTTCTATCTTAGAGGTACTGATGAGACCTCCTCTTAAAGATCGGTTCCTTGCACAGACTTCGGGCGCAGCCTTGCCGCTCATTGCGGTCGGCATCGGCATGAACCTTATTATGGGCGAACTGACTGCAATCCTGAAAATTCCGTTATATCTCGACTCCGTCGGGACAATTTTTATCGCGGTAAGCTGCGGACCGTTGGCCGGCGCTACGTGCGGATTGTTATCGAATGTCACTGCGGGGATTTTGCTCAACCCTCCGATGATGTTCTTCGCCCCGGTGTCGATCGTCATAGGGCTTTTTACCGGGTTCATTGCTTCGAAAGGAGCCTTCTCCGCTCTACCCAAAGCGATCGTCTTTGGCATTGTGCAGGGAGTGATCAGTGCAGTTGCTTCTGCACCTATTGCCACCTTTGTGTTTGGCGGAATGACGATGGGGGGAACTGATTTTCTTGTTTTGTATTTCCGTTCGATGGGCCACGACATCCTCAACAGTGTATTTTATCAGGGACTTGCTTCAGACCCGATCGATAAATGCTGTTCATACGTGTTGGTTTTTTTTATGATGGCGAGGATGCCTGCTTCTCTCAGAGCCAGGCTTCCGCGCGGCGGGTCGGTATAACCGATGAGACGTTCCCTCCATCCCTTCGTTTCATTTTCGCTGGTCTTTTTTTCATTCACAGCCGCCATCGCGGGGCGCGGCCCTGTTCGGCTCGGAGCGATTGTGCTGTTAGCCATCGTGTGTTGTTGCGTTCCGCAGAGAAAGAAGTTATTTCGGAAAATAGCTTTTTATGTGCTTCCCATGGGGATCATTCTTGTCGCTGTCAATCGGTTCTTCGGTCTATCCCTGTCGGAGAGCATTATCTATGCCGTGCGGTTCGTGCTTCTTGTATCCCCTGTGATCTTTCTCGTATACACAACGCCGGCCAGCAAAATCTCTCTCGCGTTACGCCGCTCGGGGATTCCATCCAGGCTTCATTATCTTTTCCTACTCTCGTTCGATGTTGTGGAGACGCTCAGAGATTTGTTCCGGAACGTCTATATCGCCCAACAGTTGCGCGGGCTGCGGCTCGGGTCGGTGTTTGGACGATGGAGAAAAATCGCCCCCTTGCTTTTCCCCGTTATGCTGATTGCAATATCGCAAAGCCTCGACCGGAGCCTGACGCTCGAATTCAAAGGCGTCGAGCGTATCGGAAACAAAACATACATTCGCACACTTTCTTTTTCGTGGGTGGATAGACTTCTCATTGCAGCTCTCCTTGCCGCTTCGCTTTTCATCATTTTTAATTTTTTCTTCTTGAGATGATCTCCGTAGAAGACTATTCGTTCCGGTATAACCACGCGACCCGCTTCGCCGTCCAGCATCTATCGTTCCGGTACGACACACCTTCCGTCCTTACGATTGCGGGGCGCTCTGCCGCCGGAAAGACAACGCTCCTCTATGAAATCGCCGGACTCCTCGAAAAGCATTTTAGCGGCGGGTCTTATTCTGGTTTGTTGAAATTCACCGATCCCGTCGGACGTCTTGACCCTTCAAAAATAGGGTTTGTATTTCAGGATGTTCGAATTCAATTGTCGGGTATAACAGAAACCGTCGAGGAAGAAATAGCTTTTGCGCTTGAGCAGTTTGGACTTCCGCAACAAATTATCGTGGATAGAGTTGAAGAACAGATCGAAAATTTTCGCCTTGACGCTCTTCGTCGTCGTCATCCGAGATCTCTTTCGGGAGGCGAGACGCAAATGGTCGCGCTCGCAAGCGAGACGGCAAAGCATCCCGCGATGCTGATCCTCGACGAGCCCTTCCAGGGACTCGACGCAAAAAATATGACCGTATTGCTCGACTCGCTCGATTCTCTGAAAGATTCTACAACGATCATCATCGCCGATGAGGGCATCGATTCTGCGCGCCGTCTTGGCGGACGGGTATTGTTGTTAGACAAGGGATCTCAGCTTTTCTTTGGGACCTTGCCTGAATTGCTACGATCCGGCTCCGGCCTGTCTCTCCTCGATCTTCCGGATTGGATCGAGGCACAACGATTGATGGGGCGGCCTTTTATCAGCACCAACTACCGAGAAAGTGTCCAATGGCTGAAAAATCCCCGTTCATCGAAGTAAAAAATATTTCATTTTCATACGATGGAACGATTACTCTCATCGAAGGGTTAAGCGCGGCCTTTCCTGTAAATTCGACAACGCTGCTCGCCGGCGCAAACGGAGCGGGAAAAAC
>DATJXA010000070.1:0-6649 GCA_035500675.1 Bacteroidota bacterium
TGCGGGAAAGTTTTTGAAGGAAAAAAATCCAAATGTAAAAGTGATCGGCATCGACCCGAAAGGGTCCATCCTGGCCGAATATTTCCACACAAAGAAATTTTCGCCCGTTTTTAAGACCTATAAGGTCGAAGGCATCGGCCAGGACTTTATACCGGGCACACTGCATTTTGAATACATCGACGACGTGATCGAAGTGTCGGACAAAGAATCGTTCCTTGCCGCACGGCGGCTCACGCGCGAAGAGGGAATTTTTGCCGGTGGGTCGTGTGGAACGGCCATGGCGGGGGGATTGAAACTGGCCGAACGCCTCTCGGAAAAAGATGTCGTCGTCGTCCTTCTCCCCGACGGCGGGTCGAAGTATTTGAGTAAAATATACAACGACGACTGGATGAGGGAAAATGGCTTTCTTACGCCGGAACGGGTCACGCTTCGGTATGTGCTTGAATCGAAGGGGACGAAACTTCCCGCGCTTATTACGGTCGACGGCGCATCCACCATTCGTACTGCGCTCGACCTCATGACGGGAAAGAATATTTCCCAACTCCCGGTGTTTGAGCAAGGGAGATCCTTAGGAAGTCTGTCGGAAGGGAATCTTCTTTCGGCTTTGGTGAAAGACTCGTCGAAATTTGACGCGCAAGTGAGAACGGTCATGGACCCTCCTTTTCCAGAATTACACATGAATGAGGAAGTCGGAAGGGCGGTCGAATGTTTTGTCAAAAAAGAACCGGCGGTACTCGTCAAGGACGATTCGCGCGTAATTGGCATTATTACGCGGTTTGATATCCTCGGTTATCTTTCTCGATAATGCCGCTATGCGGGAGAGATGAATTTCAAAATTTGTACGGGCGGGACGCTAAGGGATGCACGGGTTCACCAACTACGACCATGACGGAGCTGTATGAAATTTTCAACGAAAGCAATTCACGCCGGGCAGAATCCCGACCCGACGACTGGGGCTGTGATGACCCCGGTCTACCTGACCTCAACGTATGTCCAGGAAGAGTTAGGAAAAAATAAGGGATACGAATATTCCCGTGTCTCCAACCCGACACGCTCCGCTCTCGAACAAAACATCGCCGCGTTGGAAAGTGCATCCGAAGGGATGGCCTTTGCGTCGGGGATGGCGGCGATCGACGCTTTGTTCCGCATGCTCTCTCCCGGCGACCACGCCATTGTAACGAATAATGTGTACGGCGGAACGTACCGCATCGCGACCTCCGTTCTCGAACGCTACGGCCTTCTGTTCGATTTCGTCGATACCACGGACATGACGGTCGTGGCAAAAGCGCGGAAGCCGAATACAAAAATGATCTTTATCGAAACACCGACAAACCCGACCATGGAGATCAGCGACCTTCAGGCGATAGCAAAATTTTCCCGGGCCCATCATCTGGTCTCGATAGTAGACAACACATTTGCCACGCCATACCTTCAGCGGCCGATCGAGTTGGGCATCGATGTCGTCGTTCACAGCGTCACAAAATACTTAAACGGACACAGCGATATGCTCGGCGGGATCGTCGTAACAAACGACAAAGAGATTGCGGAAAAACTTCGGTTTTCGCAAAAAGCGGTCGGAGGAATTATGAGTCCCTTCGACGCTTGGTTGTGCCTGCGCGGAACTAAAACGCTTGCCGTTCGCATGAAGCAGCATTGCGAAAGTGCGACGATCATCGCGCAGTGGCTTGTAACGCAGAAGAAAATTGTGAAGGTTAATTACCCCGGGCTGCGAACTCATCCTCAATATGTCCTTGCAAAACGACAGATGAGCGGGGCCGGCGGAATGATCTCGTTCGACTTGGGAAGCCTCAATAATGCAAAAAATTTTCTTAAACGACTTCGCCTTTGTTCCCTCGCTGAAAGCCTGGGGGGCGTCGAGACGCTGATCTCACATCCCGCGACAATGACCCATGCTTCGGTGCCGAAGGCGGAACGGATCAAGAACGGAGTAACGGACGGACTTGTCCGAATGTCGGTAGGAATTGAAGATGTGGAGGATTTGATCGACGATCTGAAGCAAGCGATGAAAAACATTTAACAACTGCGGCTAAGGATGAACAATAACAAAAAATAAGAAGTGACTTTTCCCTCACTGTTTATTGTTAGCTGATAAACTGCTTTCTCACCAACATCCACGCCGCAAGGCTCATCCCGTCCCAGATCTTCTTTTCCCAAATCATCGATTCAATTTCCTTTGGCGTCATTTTAAGGATCTCAAATTCTTCGGTCGACTCCGGTTTTGCAGCGACAGGGGCAAGACCTCGAGCTATAAAAACACGGCACATCTCGTCCGTTGCGCCGTTGAAGGGGTTGAATTCTCCGGCCTGTTCCCAAGACCGAGCTACATACCCAGCTTCTTCCTCCAATTCGACCTTCGCCATCTTCTCGTACGTGTGATCCTTTTTGACTCCCCCACACGGGAACTCGATACTCTCCCTGTCACGCAAATACCGATACTGATTGACAAGCACGATCCTGCCGTCGTCAAGAACCGGTATGATAAGACTCGACCCTTCAGTATGGACGACATGATATTCCCCCTGTACTCCATTTGGGATTTGGAATGAATCGAGCGTATACGTCCACCAAGGATTGGTAAACATGATTTTCGAAGAAAGTTTTTTCCAATGGAGAAGCATGGCAGCTTTTTTAGAAAAGCGATGAGAGGGTGATTAATAGAGTTGGGAGAGTTCGAGGAACCGATGTCGACAGCGCATACGTCGCCCGAATGCGGGCCGCGCAATTTTATATCAATTCACTTTCCGAAAAGAAGAATGCGACCTCGATTCTGCCATTCTCGGCCGAATCGGATCCGTGGACAATGTTCTCCCCTTTGCTCTCTGCAAATAATTTTCTGATGGTCCCTTGCTCGGCGTCTTTTGGATCCGTCGCCCCTATGAGTTTCCGGTAGTCCGCGACGGCATTTGCCTTTTCCAGCGCGACCGGGACACACGGGCCCGACGACATAAACTCCACTAATCCTTCATAAAAAGGGCGTCCTTCGTGAACTGCATAAAATGCCCCCGCTTCTTGTTTTGTGAGCCGTAGTTGTTTCATTCCGAGGATTTTAAAACCGGCTTTTTGAATTCTGGACAACACTTCACCCTGAAGATTCTTACGGACACAATCTGGCTTTAAGATACAGAGAGTACGTTCGACCACCCGGAGCTCCTTCGTTATTTTCTTTTCTTTGATTTCGATTTCTTCATTGAGACTTTCTTTTTCGACGGCTTCCGCACGGCAACCGACGTTTTGCCTTTCCCCTTTTTTGCAAGAGCGAGCTTCATTGTCTCGCCGATCATCGCAGGGCTGTCGCACACGTGAATGCCGGCATCGCGCATCGCCTTCATCTTTTCTGTCGCAGTTCCTTTGCCCCCGGAAATGATCGCCCCGGCATGGCCCATGCGTCTTCC
The DNA here is from genome assembly GCA_035500675.1 of Bacteroidota bacterium. Classification (GTDB taxonomy): domain Bacteria; phylum Bacteroidota; class Ignavibacteria; order UBA10030; family UBA8401; genus JAGVPT01. The sequence continues at coordinate 3,414 of DATJXA010000070.1, forward strand.
CGGAGGAGCGGTGCGTCCCGCAATAAATCCGACGACCGGTTTCTTGACGTGCTTGGCGATGTATTCCGCCGCTTCCTCTTCGGCGCTTCCCCCGATTTCGCCGATCATGACAATGGCGTCCGTATGATCGTCTTCGTTGAACAATTGAATTGCGTCGAGAAACCTCGTGCCGATGATCGGGTCGCCGCCGATGCCGATGCATGTCGATTGGCCGATGCCACGTTCTGTCAACTGCCACACTGCTTCATACGTCAACGTCCCGCTCCGCGATACGAGGCCAACGCGTCCGGCCTTATGAATAAAGCCAGGCATAATGCCGACCTTACATTCCCCCGGCGTAATGACGCCCGGACAGTTCGGACCGATGAGACGAACTCCCTGCTGCTTGACATATTCGTAGACGGTGATCATGTCTTTCGTCGGGATCCCTTCGGTAATGCAAACGATCAAAGGAATGCCGGCAGACGCCGACTCCATGACGGCATCCGCGGCAAATGCGGCGGGAACGAAAATCACGGAGGCGTTGGCTCCTTCAGAGGCAACGGCATCAGCAACAGTGTTGAACACCGGCACACCTCGCGCAAACTGATCCTTTTCGTTTCCTTTATATATTGTTCCGCCTTTGCCGGGCGTAACGCCCGCAACGACGTTTGTCCCGTATGCGATCATTTGGGATGAATGGAACGTCCCCTCTCCTCCTGTAATTCCCTGCACAACCAGCCGCGTTTTTTTATTGACAAGTACGCTCATGAATGGGTTCTGTTATTTTGAAATGAAGTTTAATTTTTCCGTTCCAAAAAATCGGCGATCTTGAGCAACGTCGATTCGTCGAACTGCCTGCCGAGGAGCTGAAGCCCTATCGGAAGATTCCGACTATCGACGCCCGCAGGGATACTGATTCCCGGAATTCCCGCAAGGTTGGCCGAAACGGTATAGATGTCGCTGAGATACATTTGAAGAGGGTCGTCGACTTTCTCCCCGAACTTAAACGCCGTCGTCGGGGAGATCGGCGTCATAAGGCAATCGACTTTTTTAAACGCTTCGAGAAAATCCTGTTGAATAAGCCGGCGCACACGTTGTGCTTTCCTGTAGTATGCGTCATAATAGCCCGCCGAAAGAACATACGTGCCCAGCATTATTCGGCGCTTCACTTCTGCGCCAAACCCTTCGCTGCGCGACTTCGTATACATCTCCCACAGATCTGTTGCGTGTGGACTGCGGTACCCATACCGGGCGCCGTCGTACCGGGCAAGATTCGAAGAGGCCTCTGCGGTTGCGAGTATATAATATGTAGCGATCGTGTATTCGGCATGCGGCAATTTGACTTCGACAAATTCAACCCCAGATTTTTTCAGCGTATCGATCCGTTGTTCAAGCGCTTGTCGAATTTCCGGGTTCAGCCCTTCATCGAAATATTCTTTCGGAAGGCCGATCTTCAAACCTTTGACGTTACCGTCCAGCGCGGAGAGGTAATCGGGCACGGAAACATTTGCCGAGGTCGAATCGCGTTCGTCGTGTCCTGCAATGACGCCGAGCAAGCGCGCAATATCTTTCGCGGAATGAGCGAATGGTCCGATCTGATCGAATGATGACGCGAACGCAACGAGCCCGTATCGGGAGACTCTTCCGTACGTCGGCTTCATACCCATGACGCCGCAGAGTCCTGCCGGCTGACGGATCGACCCGCCAGTATCCGTCCCGAGAGCAACGGTGGCCATCCCTGCCGCCACGGCGGCGGCCGAACCTCCGCTGGACCCGCCAGGAACACGCGTTTCATCTATAGGATTCTTTACGGGACCGAAGGCCGAATTTTCCGTGGATGAACCCATTGCAAATTCATCCATATTGGTCTTGCCGATGATGATAGCGTCCGCGTCCCGGAGCCGCTCGATGACCGTGGCGTCGTAGACCGATTCGTAATGCTCAAGGATTTTTGATCCGCACGTGGTGATCTTCCCTTTCATATTGATCACATCCTTTACGCCGATCACCATCCCGGCGAGATCGCCCGCCTTTCCTTCGTGAATCTTCTTATCGATAGCGCGAGCCCGTTCTAGGGCTTCATCCCCATACACAGCGAGATACGTGTTTAAACTCTTTCGTTGGGAAATAACGGTGAGATGTTCCTGCACCCTGCCTTCGCACGTTTCATCCCCGCGGGCAAGACGCGAACGGTACGATTCGAACGGCTCTTTAACGTTCACTCGTGCGGTGTTCTCGTTCACTACATCGTCCTCATTTCACTTCGGCGTGGAGGATGTCGTGTCGGTGTGTTTTTCGGGCACTTCCGGTTTCGTCAATTCGGACTGCACATCGCGCATTGCTTTTCGGAACTCAGCGATCCCCTTTCCAAGGCTCTTAGCAAAATCCGGAATCTTTTTAGGCCCGAAAAAAATCATGATCACCACCACAATAAGCAACAGCTCGCCAAAGCCTATGTTCTCAAACATCGGTACTCTCCTCTATCCGTGACGCCCTCGCGGGCGGTAGCTTTATTTCTTTTCTTCAGTTTTCTTTGAAGCGTCCTCGTCGGTTTCATCCTGGACGTCCTTCATTGCCTTGCGAAACTCTTTAACTCCCTTTCCCAGTCCCTGTGCCAGTTCGGGGATTTTCTTTGCCCCGAACAGAATGAGGATCACGAACAGGATAAGGAGAAGTTCTGGAGCGCCTAAGTTCATATGAGTATCCTTTCTTGAAGCGAGATATCGCTTCTTAAATTAAAACGACACTTTCTATCATGGATTGAAAAATTTTTCGCCCGTCCGCCGAGCCTAGAGGAAGCTCCATCGCGCGTTCAGGATGGGGCATCATGCCAAAAACATTCCCTTCTTTATTGATGATGCCGGCGATATTTCCCAGCGAGCCGTTGGGGTTCGATGCGTCGTCAACTATGCCCGTGCTGCTGCAATAGCGCAGCACGATCTGATCCCCGTCCTGAAGCGCGGCGATCGTATCGTTGTCGGCAAAATAATTACCTTCGCCGTGGGCGATCGGAACTTTCAATACGTCTCCGCGTTCGCATTCCGACGTAAACCGGGTCGAGGGGTTCTCAACTCGAAGGTGAATAAAGTCGCAGACAAATTTCAGCGAGCGATTGCGAAGCATGGCTCCGGGCAGCATCTCTGCTTCGAGGAGAATCTGAAAACCGTTGCAAATGCCGATGACCGTCCCGCCGTTCTTCGCAAACCTCACGACCTCTCTCATGACGGGCGAGAAGCGCGCAATAGCCCCGGTGC